>VBHI01000357.1:9871-22906 GCA_005881495.1 Chloroflexota bacterium | reverse complement strand
TCATCTTTTTGTCAGAATTATATCGTCCCTCTAGCCAGAGTAGTCCTGTCCTTTTGAACAGCAGTTTGGCTGGGTCAGACCCCTGACGAACAACCCTTTCTTCGCCCCGCAAAAAGAAAGACAAGAAGAAACAATAATCATCCAGGAGCCAAATGACTACCAACGACCGCATCAACACCACCAACAAACATCAACATAAGCTCCACAACTCCAAAATAAAAGCGAGCGTTGTGCTCGCTATCTGCCCCAAATACCGAGCCCACCTGAAACTCTTGAAACACCTGAAACTCTGAAACAGTGAGCTACTTCCACTCAAACTTCTCTGATACACCTGATACACCTGATACTCTTGAAACACCTGAAACTCTGAAACAGTGAGCCACTTCCACTCAAACTTCTCTGATACACCTGAAACTCTTGATACTCTTGCAACAGTGAGCCACTTCCACTCAAACTTGTCTGATACACCTGATACAGCAAGGTCCGTGATTTGTCCTCACGACCACCAGAAATTCGCATAACATGAACAGGCCGTAGGGGCCGATTTATCGCGCCCAGCGCCGATTTATCGGCCCCCACACCCCTACACTCGCACGCCCACAACCATTTCATACACCCACACTCCCCAGGGCAATCGCATCTCAAAGGCTGCCTGGAGGGCACATTCCCTCGTGCCTCGCCTTGACTCCTTCCATGCGATTGTCCTGGCCCTCTGGGAAACTTATTTGAGCAACTGCCGTAGTTCTTCCGTCATTTGCTGGACCAGTTCCGGTCTTCCGTGAAACTGAGCTGGAGTATTCTGCAAGAGTTCGATGCGCCATATGCCATCGCGCTTCGCTGCGACGAGGGTCTGATGCGCGTTGACTGCGGGATTGAGGTCCGACTGTCCTGGTGGCGCCATACCGACAATTGCGCGTAAGATGGCCACTTCAGGACTCAACAGACGCACGCTTCTGACTTTGCTCACGTAGGGGGCAGTGATATGGTCGGCAAAGATCTGCCCAAGCGTCGAAGCGATCTCTGCTCGCCCGGTCATCTGACTCCCATCGAATCCGATGACCTCACCGTCCTCCGCGAACGGGGTGGCGAAAGCATCAGCGCTGCGCTTGTTCCAGCCATCCAACATCTGTCGATAGAGTGTGCGGACCTCCATCTCATCAGAGGATGGCGCGTCTTGCTGTCGGAATGTGTGTGAACTCATGGTCGATTCTCCTTCTTTAAGACCGACCCGATTTATCGGCCCCCACACCCCTACACTCGCACGCCCACAACCATTTCATACACCCACACTCCCAAAAAAACTATTTACATTCCCCTCCCAATATGGTATCATCTAACGTGCCCAGGGGATGTAGCTCAGCTGGGAGAGCGCGACAATCGCACTGTCGAGGCCAGGGGTTCGAGCCCCCTCATCTCCACCTGTTCGTGCCATCCAAAAGTACCCCGAATGCCTTGCAAATCGCAAAGGCCTATGGTATAGTATAGGCACACTAGCAGACAAAAGCGTTGAGCAGGAGTAGTAGGTCAACATACACTACAGAGAGTAGCCGGGCGGTGCGAGGCTACAAATCAAACTGACCGAACTCGCCTGTGAGCAATACGTGTGAAGCTTTTAACCAATAGCATCTGGAAAAAAGCCAAGCATTTGTCGGGACGCCCGTTATAGCGTACAATGAGTGTACATCAATCACTCTCAATCTTCAGCACAGCAACCAGTATGGGCCTGTAGCGCAGCTGGAAGAGCGCATCCATGGCATGGATGAGGTCAGGGGTTCGAGCCCCCTCAGGTCCACCAGCTTTATCTTAAAAGCTGAGATTGAGCATTGATGACAATTCAGGGTGGTACCACGGAAAAGCCTTTCGTCCCTAGCGGATGAAAGGTTTTTTTAATAGTATTATTCATCGTTTTATTGGCTCGACGGGGAGAGGAAAACACAATGATTACACGAACCCGCTATAATCCAAAAGAAATTGAACAAAAATGGCAAACACAATGGGAAAATGAACAACTGTATCATGCTCCCGATGACTCACTTAAACCAAATTTCTATCATCTCGTGATGTTTCCTTACCCATCCGGCGATCTGCATATGGGCCACTGGTACAACTACTCGCCCTTTGACGCCTACGGACGCTTCAAGCGCATGCATGGCTATAACGTCATGCAGCCCATCGGTTTCGACGCCTTTGGACTGCCCGCCGAGAACGCCGCCATCAAGCATGGCGTGCAGGCGCGCACCTGGACACTGGCAAACATCGACAAAATGCGCAAACAACTGCGCATGATGGGCGCCCAGTGGGACTGGCAGCGCGAAGTCGTCACCTGCCTGCCCGACTACTACAAGTGGACGCAGTGGCTGTTCCTGCAATTCTATAAACACGGCCTGGCCTATCGTACCAAGGCGCCCGCGAACTGGTGTCCTGGCTGCAACACGGTCCTGGCGAATGAACAGGTGCTGCCCGATGGTACTTGTGAACGCTGTGGCAGTATCGTCATTCGCAAAGAGATCGACCAGTGGCTGCTGAAAATCACCGATTACGCCGAAAGGCTGCTGGACTTTGCCGTAGAGGATTGGCCCGAAAAGACCATGACCATGCAGCGCAACTGGATTGGACGCAGCGAGGGTGCCGAGATTCGCTTCACAGCCTTAATCGATGGGCAGCAGGAAGAGATTCCCGTCTTTACCACTCGTCCAGACACGATCTACGGGGTCACCTTCTTCGTGCTGGCCCCCGAGCATCCCTGGGTCGAGAAAATCACAACGCCCGATCAGAAGGCGGCGGTGGAGGCCTACGTAGACCATGCGCGACATATGACCGAGATCGAGCGCACCAACGTGGAGAAGGAGAAAACTGGCGTCTTCACCGGCGGCTATGTCACCAATCCCGTCAACGGCGAAAAAGTCCCCGTCTGGATCGCTGACTACGTGCTGATGGGCTACGGCTCAGGCGCTATCATGGGCGTTCCAGCGCATGACCAGCGCGACTTCGAGTTTGCCCGCAAGTTCAATATACCCATTCGCGAAGTCATTCGCGCCGAGGACGAGGCGCCCAGCGATCCCGCCACGTGGACAGAGGCCAAAAAGCACCTGGGCGTGATGGTTAACTCCGGTCCGTTCGATGGCACGGCCGCCGATGAGGCAATTGCCAGAGTGACGCACTACATTGAGGAAAATGACTTCGGCAAGTTCATGGTCACCTACCGCCTGCGCGATTGGCTGATCAGCCGCCAGCGCTACTGGGGCACGCCCATCCCTATCGTGTACTGCCCAACGCATGGTATGGTTCCCGTACCAGAGGAGCAACTACCTGTCTGGCTGCCTGAGCACGTCGAGTTCAAGCCGACCGGCGAGTCACCGCTGCGCTACGAACCGGAGTTCCTGAACACCACCTGCCCGCTGTGTGGAGGTCCCGCCACCCGCGAAGCCGATACCATGGATACCTTCATCTGCTCGTCCTGGTACTTCCTGCGTTACGTCGACCCGCATAACAGCGAGCAGGCGTGGAGCAAGGAAAAAATGCAGCATTGGCTGCCTATCGACCAGTATGTCGGTGGCGTCGAGCACGCCATCATGCACCTGCTTTACGCGCGCTTCTTTGTCAAGGCGCTGCACGACATCGGATACCTGGATTTTGATGAGCCATTTATGCGCCTGTACCACCAGGGTATGGTGCTGGGTGCCGATGGACAAAAGATGTCCAAGTCACGCGGCAACGTCGAGGCGCCCGATAAGTACGTTGCCAAATATGGCGCGGACACCATCCGCTGCTATATGATGTTCATCGGCCCATTCGATGCCGGCGGCTCCTTCAAGCCCGACAACTTAGAAGGCGTCTGGCGCTTCCTGAATCGCTTCTGGAGCGTCATCAGCGACAACTGGATTGAGGGCAAGGTCAGCGATAAAGAGACTAGCGAAAGCAAGGCCATCGAACGCCTGCGCCACAAAACCATCAAGCGCGTCACCGAAGACCTGAGCAACTTCCGCTTCAACACGGCCCTGGCCGCGCTGATGGAGTGTAACAACGTCCTGGTAAAACAACAGAACGCGCCGGTGGCCCAGACCAGGGCCTACCGCAAAGCCCTGGAGACGATGATGCAACTGCTGGCCCCCCTGGCGCCGCACATCACCGAAGAGCTGTGGCACATCACCGGCCATACCGGCAGCATCCATATGACCGATTGGCCGAGCTACGACGAGGCAATGACTCAGGATGAGACCTTCACCCTGGTCATCCAGGTTAACGGCAAAGTGCGCGAACGCATCGACGTCTCTGCCGACATCAGCGAAACAGATGCACGCGGCCTGGCGCTGACAAACCCCAGAGTCGCCTCATTTATCGGTGACAACACCGTACAAAAAGTCATCTATATTCCAGGCCGCCTGGTAAACATCGTAGTCCGTAATCCTTAACTCATCAGAATAACACCGCAAGGGTCGCCCGTACCATACAACGCCTCCCACCCCCGCTTCACGAACGTGAAGCGCCAATCGTGTATAGTAGGGACGACCCTTGCGGTCGTCCAATACACATCACCCTAAGCTGCTTCACAGTGTCACCCTGAGCCGCAGCGAAGGGTCTGGCTCCTTGGGCCTCGAGATGCTTCGCTGCCCTCTGCAGGACAGGTTCCCTTGTCACCCTGAGCCGCAGCGAAGGGTCTGTCTGCATGGGCTTTTCTTAGGTTGATGCCTATTGGACGACCGCAAGGGTCGTCCTGTTCGCTCGCGATCGCCCTACCCATTTGTAACCCGCCAACGTTGTTATACATAGAGACGAAAGAAACCCTACCCGTCAGCTATAGTCTTGTACGTCCGTAATGCACAAGAGATTCCACCTTCAAAAGTGGAACCAACTACGAATTCAGACGTATATACAACACAAAGCAAAAACACAACTTTGTGAGACATTTCACACAGAACATGTCGAATAGTAGATAGTTATTCTACCGGCTTCCGCTTATGCTTAGTATGTAAGGAATAAGTAGAAGAGAGGAAGCGTTAACACAGGTAATCAGGCCAACCTGGTATTTGAAAAAATACCATCCTGAACGTCTAGTTAAGTATAACAAACTCTGAAATTGGCTGGGCAACTACTAACCTGATAACTAAACAATTGAAAAACGGCAATAAGCTATAGCGGACAGCCTGGAGTAGGCAGAAGGACATTAATTATGCATCCGCAAATTCATTCTGAAGAGCACCTGATAACAATCACCGACACAGAAACAACCGAAATGGACACACTTACCCAGAGCGGCTTTACTTCTGACGAAATCCTCTCTCTACTCTGGCTCCGCCAATGGTACCAGAACGGTGGTAGTGACCGCACGGAAGTAATCCGTCACCTGGAATTTCTCAAACTGCTCGTATTGACCGGCAAAATCGAGTTGTGATCTAACCACATCCTGGTACCTCTTGTGACGCCGGGATGTGTAATATAAAAGAGAAGGGCACCTCTGCGGGTGCCCTTCTTCTTACCCCTTCGCCCTCATCTCATTCTGCGGCAGATAAATCAAGGTCAATTACCACATACCCATTGGCAGAGAAATAAGCTTCCACACCATTCCTGGATAGTCTGACCTTAATAATGGACGCATCAAAAAGCAAATACTGGTAATTTTCTCTAAAAAATGTTGCGAATGCACTACTTCCTACGTCACATGAATCAAACGATGATGTATGCTCATCACCATCAGTGGCAGTCTTCCATCTCTTCACAAACACAGGATATAACCAGAAGGGGGCCATCTACGTAAATACAAATAACAAACAAATGTAGGGGTTCCACCAATAACCAGGGATCGGAATCACATCGGAATCAGGCACACACGTGTATAGTAGGGTCGACCCTTGCGGTCGCCCTGACCCCGATCGACCTGGCCCCGGTCGCCCCGACCCCGATCAACCTGGCACGGTGGTGGCCCGGCACTATATTGGCCCCGGTCAATCCGGCACCGTGGGGTCCGTGCAGCAAAAATAGAATAAGTCAGTAAGGAAAACTATGCGTATCATACTATACCTGGGAAAAGGTGGTGTGGGCAAAACAACCATCTCTGCCGCCACAGCCGTTCGTTCTGCAATGATGGGCAAACGCACCCTCGTCGTCAGTACTGACCTTGCCCACAGCCTGGCCGATTGCTTAAATAGACCTCTTACTTCAGAACCAAAAGAGTTGGCGCCGAATCTCTGGGCGCAGGAAGTCAACGCCCTCGACGAGATGCGCCGGGGTTGGAGCAAGCTACAGGATTCAGTCAGTAAGGCGTTGCGCAATCGCGGCATAGACTCTGTGATGGCGGAAGAACTCGCCCTCATTCCTGGTATGGATGAAATCGTCAGCCTGGTTAACATCTACCGTAATGCCCGTGAAGGAAACTTCGATGTCGTCGTCATTGATGCCGCACCCACCGGCGAAACCGTGCGCCTCCTCAGTATGCCTGACACCTTTCAGTGGTATGCCGGCCGCATCATGAACCTACAAAGCGGCACGCTTGGCCTCGCCCGACCACTGATCAAGGCGTTCTTGCCCTCCGCGGAAATACTGGATGCCGTCAATGAGCTGAGCGAACGAGTGAAGGTGTTGCGCGAGGTGTTGGGCAATCCCGATATTAGCTCATATCGCCTGGTCGTTAATCCTGAACGTATGGTCATCAAAGAAGCCTTACGGGCCGAAACCTATCTCGCCCTCTTTGGCTATCCTATCGACGCCGTCATCTGCAACCGTGTACTCGCAAAAAGTGAGTATCACGACCCGTTCATGCAAGAGCTTTACCACAACCAGACGAAGTTTCTCCGGCAGATACATAACACCTTCGCACCGCTCCCCATTTGGGAGGCCCCCTATTATCCTCACGAAATTATCGGCATTTCACCGCTTGTCAAGTTAGCAGATGTCGTCTTTGGCGATCAGGACCCCACCCAGGTCTACTATCGTGGAAAAATTCAAGAGGTCACGCGCCAGGGAGATGCCTACATCCTGCGTTTACCTCTCCCGCACGTCGAGATGGACAAAGTGCTCATGACCAGGAAGGGTGACGAGATGATCATCGAGATCGGTAACTTCAAACGCGATATCACTCTGCCCTCTGTCCTGGCAACCCAGGAGGCAACAATGGCACGCTTTGTCAACAAGGCCCTGGAGATTCACTTTAAAGCACCCGCGGCAGAAACTGATGTCGCTTAGCAGACTCCTACTCTGAACAAGAAGTTGTTTGCTACTGGATTGGGAGTAGAAGCTAAAAGCCTCCAAGTTGACAACTCATTCTGGGGGTGCTATGCTGCTGGGGCAAACCACCACAGCACCTGAGTGCAGGAAAAAAGAGTGATGGAAATGGAAGCAACTGCCTGGCGCAAGCTACTGGAAAACATCATCGCAGACGCACAGGAAAGACAGCGGATCGCCAACCGGTTAGGCGTCAATCCCGCCACGCTCGTGCGCTGGGCCAGGGGAGAGACGAACCCCCGGTATGAGAATCTGCAACGCCTCCTGAAAGCCCTTCCCGAACAGCAAGAGACCCTTACTCAACTACTCTTAGAGGAATTCCCGACCTTCGACATGCCAGTGGGCGAGGATATATCCGAACAGATTCCAGCGGAAATCTACAGCCGTATCCTTAACACGTACGTCAACATGCAAGATGCACAGCGTTCCTGGTACATGAGCGACCTGATCATGCAGTTGGCACTCGGGCAACTCGACCCCAACTACTTGGGGATGGCGATTACCATCGCTCATTGCATGCCCCCATCGGGAGTTGCACACAAGGTATGTAGTCTGCGCCAAAACACCGGGCGTGGTACTCCCCCCTGGAATACCTATCTCGATCAGGGGCTGTTGTTCCTCGGCATCGAATCCCTTGCAGGCTACGCCGTTTCCGTAGGACATCTTGTCACCGTGCAGAGTCGTACTGAACAGACATTTACGCCAGTCCGTTGGGAGGAGTGGGAGAAAAGTGCCGTAGCCAGCCCTATACTCCTGGGAGGGCGTGTCGCGGGTTGCTTGATTATCTCCAGTACACAACCAGGCTATTTCCTTGAGTTTCGACAGAAACTCGTTGAGCAATACACAGAGTTGTTAACACTAGCATTCAGATCGGAGGAGTTCTATGCGCTCCGGGATATTGAACTCAGTCTGATGCCTTCCCAGGAGACACAACGACTCCGTTTCTCTCAGTTTCGCCAACGTGTCTCGGATGTATTGCGAGAGGCATCTCAAAAGCAGCACCCCGTCACGGTGAGGGAAGCAGAACAAATCGTCTGGGCAGACCTTGAGGCGGATTTGCTCGCTCTGCCCATTTCCCACCACAGTTAAGCTGTATGAGCGCAAGCTGAGTACCACTACTATAGAGGGAGTTATTCAATGTCTACATCATCTTCTGATATCCCTGGCAGTAAGATCCACTTCGTCGCCGATACCGAGAGCGGTGGGACGATGACGTGGCTGCTCAATTTCGATAAGATCATCAATAATGGGTTGAGGGGGACGCTCTCGGAGCGCCCAGACTTCTCCGGGATCAAGACCATCCTCGATCTCGCCTGCGGTCCCGGTGGCTGGGTGCTCGAAGTGGCACGCGAGCATCCTGACATCAAGGTAACCGGCATTGACATCAGTTTGTCCATGATTCAGTTCGCAAAGGGGCAGTCTATTTCACGTAACTATGGAAACGCCAGTTTCACGGTCATGGATGTAAAACAACCACTAATCTTTGAGGATGCATCATTCGACCTGATCAATGAACGGACACTCTTTGGAGTCATGGCGCCCAGCGAATGGCCGCAGTTGCTTGCCGAATGCATGCGGATTCTGCGTCCTGGCGGAATCATCCGTCTCACAGAGCTGGAAATGCCGGTGACAACCTCCCCGGCGCTCAATGAGTTGTGGCACATCGCTGCAAGGACATTTTACGAAACAGGACGGAGCTTTTCTGTGGATGGGCGGCATATCGGGATTACTCCCGTGCTCAAGCGCTTGTTGCGCGACGCCGGCTTCCAGGACGTCAAGCACCAGGGGCACGTCCTGGACATCTCATCAGGAACAGCCGATTTCGAAGGCTTCTGGCGCAATTTCGTCTACATCTTCGAATTGGCAAAACCCTTTCACCTTAAAACCAAAGGGCTCACCGAACCAGAGTACGATCGGCTCTACCAACAAATGCAGGCAGAAATGCTCGCGAGCGATTTCTGTGGGCTCTGGACATACGTGACAGCCTGGGGAGAAAAGCCGCAGTAACACGAAGGTCTGGGCAGATGTCGCTTGACACCTGTTCCACAAACCCACTATAGTAGAAGGGCAGAAAAAATAAGACAGTGGATTGCGAACCATTTGCTTTATGCCGGACACAACCAATAATGCCCTCACCCAATTCGTTGAGCGAGCACGCAAAGTTCTTCAACATGAACAGCGCACGAACCACCAGGATCAGGCCATCAAGCCTGGTGGTTTAGAACTCTTTGTCGTACGCTGGGCCGACCAGGCCAGTAACGCCTGTAAAGAAGCCGGTCTTGACCCGCGCCCTATTCATTCCTTTACCGAATACCTCGAAGGATACCGCCGGCAGGACCCCATGCAGCGCGCCGCCAGTCTGCGCGCCGCCCTCGCCATCCTCAACGAACTGGACGGCAACACATCACCAGCGCAACAACCTCGTACTCTGCCCCTTTCCAAACCACTCACCGTTGCTCACCACAACGGCAGCGCGACAGAAACTGGTCCTGTTGAAGTGCGCTCCAATAACGAGAGCATTCGCACTACACCACCAACCAGCCCCGAAAAGAAAACAAGCGCAAAACCAGCGGCAAAACCAGCGCACAATACCGTCCGTTTAGAAGCAGGTATGACGGCTGGTCATACCGTACTGACGCTGCTCAGCGCCGATATCACGGCAGTCCCCGGCGTAGGAGCCACGGCGGCCGCGCGTCTCCATAACCTGGGCATCCGCACCGTGCGCGATCTGCTCTTCTATTTTCCCCGCGAACACCGCGATTATAGCAAACTGGTAAAAATTGCCAGCATCCCCTTCAACGAACTGACCACAACCATGGGCCTCATCTGGGAGGTGAAAAATATCCCCACCAGCGGTGGCAGGATGCGCACCATCGCTACGATCTCGGATGAGACGGGCAAGCTCAATGTGAGCTGGTTCAATCAATCCTACTTACTCAAACAGTTAAAGGCCGCGCAAGGCTCCTATCTTGTCGTTACTGGTGTCAAGCAGCGCTTTGGCAACAAGATTGAATTCTCCGTACGCAGCCATGAATTGCCCGAGCAGGGCGACCTGGTAAACACTGGGCGCCTCGTACCAACGTATCCACTGACCGAGGGTCTGCATGCTAAGGCGCTCCGGCGCTTCACAAAATGGGCTGTTGACCGCTATGCAGCCATGGTTCCCGACTACCTGCCAGCGGCAATACGTTCAGCAGGAAAACTTATGCCCCTACCCGACGCTATCTCGCATATACACTACCCTGAAAATGAAACAGCCCTTCTCAATGCCCACCGCCGCCTGGGTTTTGATGAACTCTTTTTGATCCAGCTTGGCATGCAGGAAAGGCGCAGTCGCTGGCAACAGGAGGCGCCGCATGGGAACGCCTTCAACATTGATCTCACAAAAATTTTCGTTGATCCTCCCACCCGGGAAACAATAGTGCAGCAAGAGAAAAGTAGCAAGACGAATGGAGTAGGCGAGAACAAGGACGTATACAGCCCTCCCAACACGACACTCTGGTCACCTGTGATCACCGACAAGCCATTTGAGGCAACCCTGCCATTTCGATTTACGGACGCTCAACAGCGGGTCATCTGCGAAATCCTCGCTGACCTTGCCCAGAGCAAACCCATGTGCCGCCTTCTCCAGGGTGATGTTGGCGCCGGTAAAACGGCTGTGGCCGCTGCCGCCCTGTTGACTGCCGCGCTCAACGGCTACCAGGGAGCTATCATGGCTCCCACAGAACTGCTGGCAGAGCAACATGCTCGTAGTATTAGCGCCATGCTGGAGCCATTCGGCATTCATACAGTCCTCTTGACCGGCAGCCTGAAACAGCGTGAAAGAACGCTGGGACGCGCGGCTATCGAGACCGGCCAGGCAATGGTCGCTATTGGCACCCACGCCCTTATCCAGGAAGAGGTGAGTTTCAAGCGCCTTGGTTTGGTAATCGTCGATGAACAGCATCGCTTTGGCGTGGAACAGCGCGACATCCTGCGCCAGAAAGGCTATCACCCGCACATGCTCGTCATGACCGCAACCCCCATTCCACGTACCCTTGCTCTCACATTATATGGAGATCTGGATGTCTCTGTCATAGACCAGCTTCCCCCCGGCCGCCAGAAGATCATCACGCGCTGGCGCACCGGAGCGCGCCGCCCTGAAGCCTACACCGTCATCGCTCACCAGGTGGCGGAGGGCCACCAGGCTTTTATCATCTGTCCCCTCATCGAGGAGTCCGAGTCGCTCGCCGCCAAGGCTGCTACCGTTGAGTTCGAACGCTTAAGCCGCGAGGTCTTCCCCAATTTGCGTCTCGGTCTGTTGCACGGTGCCATGAAACCGGCGGATAAGGACGCGACGATGCGCCGTTTCCGCGATGACGAACTCGACATTCTGGTAGCTACCTCGGTCATCGAAGTAGGCATCGACATACCCAATGCTACCGTCATAGTGATCGAGGATGCCGACCGTTTCGGCCTCTCACAGCTTCACCAGTTTCGCGGGCGCGTTGGTCGCGGCAAAGATCAAGCTTTCTGCTATGTGCTCAGCGCTGATGCCGGCTTGCAAGCACAGGAACGGCTGCATGTCTTCGAATCAACCGATGACGGCTTCCGCCTCTCCGAAGAAGACATGCGACTGCGCGGCCCTGGTGACTTTATTGGCGTGCGCCAGAGTGGCATGCCTGAATTGCGCATGGCCGACCTGGGCGATACCAGGCTCATCGAATTGTCACGTTCCCTGGCCGCGCAACTCTGGCAGAGTGACCCGTACCTGCGCAAACCAGAACATGGCCCGCTCCGCGAGAGAATGCGCCTCTTCTGGCAGAACTTTATGGCGCATTGACCGCCCGTTGATCGCCCCTTGACAATGTTCTTAGGAGTTCATTAGCATGAACAAAATGTTACGATCGCCATTATTCTTACTGATTGCACGTTTCATCGGGGGGCTTGGAGCTTCTAATATCGGCTCAGCACAGGCCGTCGTCAAAGCAACGAAACACACATCATGGCAGAGAACCTGTAAGTCAAATACCCGCCAGAGGCTTGTCCCTCGTCTGTTAGGGACAGAGACGATACGCCCTCTGGCAGAAGTGCACCAGACTAGCCTACTTGTTGTAAAATACAAACATCATATACTATTTCCGGAGGATCAATGAAAGTTATGACCATCGCAGTCATGGTACTGCGCATCGCCGTACTCGTAGCGCTCGTCATGGGCATCATATTCTGGACAGGCAACCTCGAAAATCTCCAACTCGTCCACATGCTTATCGGTTTCATAGTAGTTCTCTCTCTCTGGGTTATCGGATTGGCGCAAGGCTTTATAAAAGGTGGCAGTTTTGGCCTGGCAGTAGCAACATTCATTGTCGGCCTACTTCTTGCCATTGTTGGCTTATACCAGCAAAACTGGCTACCCGGCTCCGCGCACTGGGTCATCCAGGTAATTCACCTGCTCCTCGGCTTATCAGCCATAGGCCTCGGTGAAATGATCTACGCTCGCACAAGGAAACGCCTGAAAACCACTGTCGCGGCCTGACATCAACCCTGCCCTATTGCCGATTGTCCATCCATATGATTTAATACAGAAAGATTTCCATTTCTCGGAATCTCATTGACGTACACTTTAATGCAGTGAAGGGAAAAGAGCGTGAGCAATGAGGAAAAGCGCGGACAGATAGCCGTGTATCCCGGTAGTTTCGACCCACTAACAAATGGCCATCTTGACATTGCGCGACGAGCAGCACAACACTTTGACACACTGATAATTGCCGTTTATGCTTTTCCTGATAAAAATTTGCTCTTTCCGGTAGATGAGCGCGTCTCGCTCTGGCAAGAGGT
>VBHI01000357.1:0-9858 GCA_005881495.1 Chloroflexota bacterium | reverse complement strand
GGAGGGCAAGCCATCATTAAGGGACTGCGCTCGCCCAACGACTTTGAGGCCGAGTTCCAGCAGGGGCTGATGAATCGTAAACTCGCACCTGAAATCGAAACCTTTTGCTTATTGACCAACCTTGAGCAACTCTTTGTCAGCTCATCTCTGCTAAAAGAAGTTGCTCGCATGGGAGGGGATGTCACCGATATGCTTCCTCCCGTTGTCATGAAAGCGTTGCAACATAAACTGAGTCCGTAATACACCATGAACCTGCTGACTTTACCTTTACCTATCGTTTGATCCACGGTGAGAAACGCCTCTCGCCAACCACTGCGCTGGGAAAGTGCCTGTACAATCAGAAGTCAGCAGTCTATAGTCGGGAAAGGCAGGAGAACAATGGATATACTCTATCTTGTAGATCGCCTGGATAATCTCATTGCCAGCAGCCATAGAATGCCACTGGTCAACCAGATCCTCATCAAGGAGGGGGATATCCTCAACATTGTCGATCAAATGCGCACCTCCATACCCGACGAAATCAAGCAGGCACGACGCATTATCCAGGAGAAAGAGCGCATACTCGCACAAGCGCAGGCCGACGCTACCACCCTCTTAACCCGCGCGCGCGAAGAAACCGAGCGTGCTATGAACAGAGAAGGCCTGCTGCGTGCCGCTGAAGCGCGTTCGCAAGAGCTTGTTCGACAGGCCGAAGAGCGGGCTCACTCGGTCACTGAGCAGGCAGAAGAGCATGGTGAACAACTCAAAAACGAAGCGGATAATTACGTCGCGGAAACACTGCGCAATCTGAAGGATCACCTGGCAAGTATTGAAATGGACATCAGCCGCACCATCCTCAGTATCGATAAAGGCCTCGAAAGCCTGGAGATACCAGAGGAAGAAGGCGAAGAAGAGCTAGAAATGTACTACGAAGAATCCGAAGGCTCTACAGAACTAGAAGACTTGCCTGTACGCTCCGTTCCCCGGCGAGCATCCCTGGCAAATGATACCCAGGGAGGCCCAGTCTACTAAACTCCTTTTTTGCTTCCATAACCCAAATAATATCCACCAGTTACTCGTTGAAGGAGCAGAGGACGCCATCCGACTGATCCAGGCGCTTTTTGTCTGGCTGCGGATGCTTTTGCTGAGGTGAGGAGGCTGACTGCTGCTCTTGCCTGGCTCGTTCGAGCAGATCACGTACCTCCTCGTCGCTCGTTTGCGGGAAATCCTCGTACCAGAGACCAACTGCATAGAACGGCTCCGGTCTGATAACTGCCACAACCTCGTCCCCCTCTGCTGCAAACTCCTCACACGTTGAGGGAGCGGCCGTTGGAATAGCAATGATGACACGGGCAGGCTGCTGCTGTTTCACTGCTACCAAAGCCGCGTGCATCGTTGCACCGGTTGCAATCCCATCATCCACGAGGATAACCGTGCGACCGTGTACATCACAGGCAGGGCGATCCCCTCGATAGAGGCGTTCGCGCCGCTCCAACTCCTGTTGTTCGTGTTCCGCGGCCTGGTCGATCACTTCGTCAGAAATCCCCAGAAATTGCACCACGTCGTCGTTGAGGAAACGTGCCCCACCTGACGCGATAGCACCCATCGCCAGTTCTTCTTGTCCAGGGACACCCAGTTTGCGTACTACCAGGACATCTAGCGGCGCATGCAGTACCCTGGCTACTTCAAAAGCCACCAGAACACCACCACGTGGCAGTGCCAGCACCAACACATCCGGGCGATCGACGTATGTTGCCAATTGTGCTGCTAGCAGTTGACCCGCTTCAGTTCGGTCCCGAAATTGTATTATCTCCATTTTTGCTCACCCATTTACTGTAGCAGTAACCTTAATTGCAAAATAAATACGTACCAACTCTATCTTTTCATACGTTCTTCTTTTCAGCAGGGTTGTAACTCACTTTGCTGTAATGACGCCAGTTCGCAAATTCATGTTTTCCCATACACAAAAAAGATGATCTCTTTCGTTCATTTGTTCTAAAAACACCATTCACTTCTCTTTTACTTCAGAATAATATTGACTGCTTGCTTAAAGTTGAGTATACTCTTCTCAGAGATAATTCAGAACGTATGTCCTAAATTATCCTTATTTTTACCCTGTGTAGACAACCTCTCGACTGGGTCGCCCTTCCAGTATATTTCGTCTGCACGAGAGAAGAACATATGAACGATTACCGCGTGTCTCTATTTCTTTGGCGCGTCCCTTGCGGATTCCCCTCGCCCGCTGACGATTATGTTGAAGCGCCTCTTGACCTGAATGAACTGGTGATTGCTCACCCCGCGGCCACGTTTTATGTCAGAGTCTCTGGTGACTCCATGAAGAATGCCGCTATCTGTGATGGTGATATCATCGTGGTTGACCGAGCACAAGACCCCGGGAATAACTCCGTTGTGATGGCCTATCTCAACGGGGAATTTACCGTCAAGCGACTCTCTCAGCAAGAGGATGCAGCTTACCTCGTTCCAGAGAACCCTCTCTATCCGTCAATACGTGTCGACGACACAGCCGATTTCTATGTCTGGGGCGTGGTGACCTATTGCATTCATAAGGTGGTATGAAAAAGAACATCTATGCGCTGGTGGATTGCAACAACTTCTATGTCTCCTGCGAACGGGTATTTCACGCATCAATTCAAAATAAACCTGTTATCGTCCTTTCCAACAATGACGGGTGTGTCATTGCCAGGAGCAATGAAGCGAAAAAACTGGGTATCAAAATGGGCCAGCCTGTCTTTGAGTGCGAGGAGCTTATCAAAAAGCACAACATTCGGGTATTTTCAAGTAACTACTCCCTGTATGCTGATATGAGCGCCAGAGTCATGAACGTTCTGGCTCAATTCTCTCCCAGGGTAGAAGTATATTCGATAGATGAAGCTTTTCTTGACCTCTCGGAGTTGAACATCGATGACCTGACAGATTTTGGGCACGTCACGAAGGCAAGAGTCCTCCAGCTCACCGGTATTCCGGTTTCTGTTGGCATCGCCAGCACCAAAACGTTATGCAAGATCGCCAATGAAACCGTGAAAAAAGACACACACCATGACGGCGTTCTCGACCTGACCACACTCTCGGATCAAGCAATGGACGAGCTGCTATCAAACGTTGCCATTGAAGATGTATGGGGCATTGGCTACAAATATAGCCTTTTCCTTATGAATCATGGCATCCTTCATGCGAAAGACCTAAAATACGCCGATGAAAAGTGGATTCGGCGCTATCTCACCGTAGTGGGCGAGCGCACCGTCTTAGAACTACGGGGAACAGCCTGCATTCCTCTTGAGACACAACGCCCTGCCAAAAAAGGCATCATGTGTTCTAAATCATTTGGGAGAGACGTCACACGCCTCGAGGAGCTTGAAGAGGTGGTCGCAACATACACCGCCAGGGCGGCGGAAAAGCTGCGCAGCCAGGACTCCCTGGCCTCGTGTATCACTGTGTTCGTACGAACGAATGCCTTTAAGAAGGATAGTCCTCAATACTCCAATTCCTTTTCACTGCGCATTCCCTACCCCACGGCCTTTACCCCTGAGCTTATACGCTATGCGCTCAACGCATTGAAAGCTATGTATAAAGACGGCTATAACTATAAAAAGGCCGGGGTATACCTCACGAAAATTGTCCCGCGAGAGGGTATACAACCTGACCTCTTCAGTGAATTTTCGTTGTATAACTACTATAGGCAGGCCCGGCTGATGCATATCGTGGACGCCATCAACAAGATTTATGGCCGCGATACCCTCTTCTTTGCAGTGCAGGGTATCACCCGCTCCTGGAAAATGCGACAATCCAGGCTTTCGGCGCGCTTCACCACGCAATGGAGCGAGATACTCACTATCTGAAATACCTTCTCCTGACCCTGCTCCCCAAGGATATTTCATCTATAGAAATATAGAAATCATCCCCTTGTACTTTGCCTCACTGAACATTATACTTTTCGATAGAGCAGTATTCGCAATCTTTTTTACGAGCAATACTTTTGCCCGGCGGTCCGAGTGGCTTATCACCCAGGTCACCTATATCGCTAACCATGCCCGCGCCGAATTACGCCTGTCTCTCGTCTATCAATGGTGAAGAGAGCATAAACGTCGCCGCATCCTGTAGGCGCGCATGGAGTGGCACGCCTTTATGGTTGCTCGCATGAGATCATTCGTGGCGATTTGACCGTCGTTTATTTCGTATGCTGTTTTTCATAGCGCATGAACAGAAGGAAAGGAGTATCCCTTGCCCATGCAGCGAAGGGTCTGTCGCACTGGGCAGCGAGATGCTTCGCGGAGTTGACACTGAGCGGAGCGAATGTGCTCAGCATGACAGTGCTGTCACCCATACAGATTCCTGGATCAATTTGTTAAATTGCATCATTGCGCCTCAAGGACAAGGACAAACTATGCAGCATACAACACCATTACCGCCAGGACCTAAAGCGTTACCGATCATAGGCAATGTTTTACAATTTCAGCGTGATCCGCTCACATTCATGCGCAAGACACAGCAGCAATATGGGCGTATGGCGCGCCTGCGTCTGGGCAATGAAACAGTGGTAGCATTTTTCCGTCCAGAGCATGTACGCTACTTTCTGATGGAGTATCCACGCAATTTTATTAAGCCCAATCTTGGCACCGGCGCTAACTTGAAAGCCTTCCTCGGCAATGGGCTGCTCACCTCCGATGGCGAATTTCACCGCCAGCAGCGACGTCTCGTACAGCCCGCGTTTCACAAGAAGCGCGTGGAAGGCTACGCGGACGTTATGGTGCAGTTTACGCAAGAGATCCTAGAAACGTGGCAGGCTGGCACAGAGATTGATATAGCCCAGAGCATGCAGCAGTTGACGCTACGCATCATTCTCAAGTCGCTCTTCAACATTGATTCTCCAGCTCAGGCTACCACGTTGGGCCACGCTTTTAATGATGTGATCAACAATACTCAACGGCGCTTTAGCGCGCTGGCCAAATTAGAGCGCTGCCTTCCCCTCGCAAAGAATCGGAAGCGACAAGCCGGCACGCGCACAATTGATGACTTTGTCTACGAGTTGATTGCGCAACGACGCGCGGAGGGCGGTGACGTAGGAGACGTGCTTTCCATGCTGCTGGATGCCCAGGACGAGGGCAACACCATGACGGATAAGCAAATACATGATCAGGTATTGACCTTCGTGTCTGCTGGACATGAGACCGCACAGAATACATTGAGCTGGACCTTCTACCTGCTCTCGCAACATCCCACGGTCTACAATAAATTGCTGGCAGAAATTCAGACGGTGCTGGCAGGCCGCACGCCTACAGTTGCTGACCTGCCAAATCTACCGTACCTGGAGTGGGTCATCAACGAATCCTGGCGCTGCTATCCGCCCGCTTGGCTACAGGGACGGCGCGCTATTGAGGCGTTCGATCTCGATGGCTACCATTTCCCAGCCAACATCGTAGCGCTGATCAGCCAGTGGGTAACGCACAACCTGCCGGACATCTGGGGCGACCCTGAGAATTTCCGCCCGGAGCGTTGGGACCCGGCCAGTGGGCAAAAGGTTCCTCAGGGGGCTTACTTCCCCTTTGGTGGAGGCCCACGCATCTGCATCGGCATGCCGTTTGCAGAAATAGAGACAAAACTGCTGGTGGCGAGCATTCTTCAGCGCTTCACGCCGCGCCTGGTACCTGGCTTCCCTGTTGTGATCCAGCCGCGCGTAACCCTACGTCCCAAAGGCGGCATGCACGTGACATTGGAAGCCACGCCAAAACTGGCATCCGTGCTCCCATACAACAAAACCGTCATCTCCAAGGAGACGCTTCCCGCTTTCCAAAAGTTCCCGTGATAAGATCGCACTGTTCATTGTAGAACAAGCTCTGGACAGGTAATACTGTCGGCATGTGCATATGGTAAAATGCCAGGAGAACAACCTATTGGGAAGATCGAAGCGCCGACACACATCACTTTTGGGCAGCACGATGTGGTCACGTCAACCCGTTTTGCTGAAACGATGAAGTAGAACATTCAACATAACGAGTTCGTGATTTTTGAGGGATGTGCCCACGCGCTGATTTATGAGAAGGTAGACGAGTTTAACCAGACGACCTTAGAGTTTCTAAAGCGGCACTCTGGGTAGTTGAAAAAGGAACTGTTTGTATGACAAGTTTAGAAGGCAAGATTGCCCTGGTAACAGGTGCCGCCTCTGGTATTGGTTTGGCCATTGCTCGTGATTTTGCACAGCAAGGGATCCGGGTGACGTGCTGTGATATCGACGTCGAACAGGGACAGGCCATCGCAGCAGAGTTACCTGGAGCGCGTTTCCAGAAGGCCGATATGACGAACGGAGAAGATCTTCAACAGTTAGTGGCCCAGACCACAGCGGCAGAGGGACAGATAGACATCCTGGTGAACAATGCAGGAATCCAACATGTTGCGCCCATCACAGAGTTTCCAGAGGCGAAATGGCGGCAGATTCTCGAGATTATGTTGACAGCCCCCTTTCTGTTAACCAAAGCTGTTCTACCAGGCATGTACGCGCAGAAGTGGGGACGAGTGATCAATATTGCATCGGTACATGCCCTGCGAGCGTCGCCGTTTAAGTCCGCCTACGTCGTGGCCAAGCATGGCCTGCTCGGTCTCACGCGCGTGACAGCTCTGGAAGGCGCAGAATATGGCGTCACCTGTAATGCAGTCTGCCCATCCTATGTACGAACCCCGCTTGTTGAGAAGCAAATTGCTGATCAGGCCCGAGTTCACGGTATCCCCGAGTCCGAAGTGGTGGAGAAGATCATGGTGACCGAAGGAGCCATTCGCCGCCTTCTGGAGCCTGAAGAAGTTGCCCACCTGGTCACCTATCTCTGCTCCGATGCTGCCAGCGGTATTACTGGCAGCGCGCAAGTAATCGACTGCGGATGGACCGCACATTAAATGAAATTTCTAGCCATCTCAAATTCTTTTCTGCCAGCTTGCATGAAGCTGCTATATGTAGCACCCATAAGGCAGTAAATAAGGAAATCTTAGGACATGTTCCTTTGGGTAGTGCATGTCGCCCTTCCCTACCATGTTATACTGATAGTAGCCGTGTACCTACATACCGCAAACCATTAGCTGGAGGTGGACGTCTAGAGAGATACAACAGAGGCATCTCACGAGACATGCCAGCTGGCAAGGAGTAGCTCATGAAATTTGGAAAATTGTTAATTCAAGGTGTTGCAGTTTTTCTTTTTCTCGTATCCTTTTCTCTGGCTGGAGCGATAACCCCACAATTTACAAATTTTAGCAGTCTTATAGATGTTCCTGCTAATTTTTTTCGCTATCTCGTGACCGTGATAGTGTTGACTGCCATGGGGTACTTTCTTGGGGTTGGTATACAGAGTGTTAAAAAATCCCTCGAATCACTTGGACTGGCTTACGGGGGTTCTTTGATCATTGGAGGGGTATTAGCCCTTATGACACTCCTTAAATTTCCCTATTCTGTGCAATTGAACTTGTATTGGTTAGGGACCATTTGGTATGATCCATGGTTGTTAATTTTTTTCGTCGGCACACCAATCATGTTGACATTTGTCGTTTGATAGAGATACAAGTTCAAAGAGGGAGCAAGCTATCTACGAGCGCATCCTGGCTGTTGCCCGTGCCCACCTTAAGGAACGAAGACAACGTCGTCCTGGATTCCTCTGTCACCTTTCCTCCGTCACCTGTACCTTGTGCTCAGCAGCGGCTTTTTTCAGCAGCTTCGTCCATTCTTCTTTGGCTGAGCCAGGTGTAAGAACCGGCTCATCGCGCACAATAAGTCCATCGCGGAAGGCAACCTGGCGCCTTGCAAATCTTGCGATATCTGGTTCATGGGTAACCATCAGAATCGTCAAACCCTGCTCATTCAACGCTTGCAGCACAGCCATGATCTCCAGACTGGTGCGGCTGTCCAGGTTACCCGTAGGTTCGTCGGCTAACAACAAGGCTGGCCCATTGACCAGGGCCCGCGCAATCGCCACCCGTTGTTGCTGTCCACCTGAGAGTTCCGACGGCTTGTGGTCCATGCGATCTCCAAGCCCGACGAGACGCAGCACGCCACGACCACGACGCTCTCGCTCTTCCCTGGAAACCCCTGCATAGACCATCGGGAGGAGCACATTGCCGAGCGCACTCGAGCGGCTGAGCAGATGAAAGCCCTGAAAGACGAACCCAATCTGGCGGTTGCGTATGTCGGCAAGCTCATCATTCGACAAGCTGCTGACAAGCTTGCCAGCCAGCCAGTATTCCCCCTGTGTTGGGCGATCCAGGCAGCCGACGAGATTCATGAAGGTGGATTTACCTGAGCCAGAAGGCCCCATAACAGCGACGAACTCTCCCTGGTAAACTTTCAACGAGATATCTTGTAGGGCACGGATACGCGTCCGGCCAATAATATAGGTCTTTGCCAGATTGCGTACATCGACAATGGGTGTAGAGGTAGAGGTCAGGATAGTATCGGCTTCTTCTGGCCTGGCAACAGCCCTTTGAGGGATAGTTGCCAGGTTCTGGATAACATGCGAGCTTTGATTGGCACCAGTTTGATCCGTCACGGTTGGCTGTTGATCTAAGCTATCTGGATCTGTACCAGACGAGCTAGCTTGAGAAGATGGTACTTGATCACTATCTTCTAGCAACCCGGAGTCATCGTTCATCAAAGTATATTTTCTTAATTTCACGTCTAATTACCAGCGGGGCTTGCCTCCACACTCACACTACGACTGCGCTCGAGTGCATACTACGCTATGCGCTAGCCACGCTGCGCACCGACAACGACAATGTCGCCAGGCGAAAGTCCCTGCAGCACTACATAATAGGTATCATCAGTTAATCCTAACACAACTGGAACAGTTATGAAAGCGGTTCGACCAGCTGGTTGTTCAAGGACATAGGCCGGAATGGGATTGTCTTGTGCGACCGCGGGATTTTGGTTAAGCAGTTCCGTGCGCATCTGACGGGCCTGAGCCAACGCAGCGCTGGCCTGTTGCGTGGTAATGAGCGGGGGAATGCCGTTGACGGTGCCGGTGGCGGTGCGCGCAAAGTTTATCGCGGTGACTGGAATAAGCACCACGTTGGGGCGTTGTACCACCACGATGGTGACACTGGCTGTCATCCCAGGCAGCAGGTTCGTGTTCTGCAAGTCATCCTTCTTCACATCGATGGTAACAGGATAGCTCACGACATTGGAGACCGTCTGCCCAATAGGCGAGATGGCACTGACCGTTCCCGTAAAGAGCCGGTTGCCATAAGCGCTGACCGTGAACCGTGCGGGATCTCCGACCTTGAGATTGGCGGTATCGGACTCGTTCACGGCGGCCAGCACTTGCAAGGTTGAGATATCCGCAATCTGAATAAAGGTGTTCCCACTGGCCGATGTCGTCGAAGTCGCCGAAGCGCTCGCAGGAGCACCAGGGGTCCCACCAACCGTGCCATTGATAGTGGTAACGATGCCATCATGTGGCGCCAGGAGCGTAGCGTTGGCCAGGTTGTGCTGCGCGGTCTGAAGCGCTACCAAATTGGTCTGCAACGTGCTCTGGGCCGTGTTGACCATCCCTTGCTGAGTGGTGACACTGGCGTTGGCGTTGGCCTGCGCCGTAGCTAACGCGCTCGTCGCCGCGTTGACAGTGTTCTGCGCGGTCGTATTACTTGAGCTAGCCTGGGCCACCGCTGAGGTTACCGACTGCTGGTCATTTGTGACCTTGGCCTGCGCTGCCGCGTTGTTGGAGGTGGACGTCGTCTCGGTAACCGTGAGTTGTTTCTGGGCACTATTGACCACGCCTTGCGCCGTCGCGTTTGTTTGGTTGGCATTGGCCTGCGCAGTAGCTAACGCGCTCGTGTCCGCGTTGACAGTGTTCTGCGCCGTTACAACGCTGGCATTGGCCTGGGCCACCG
>VBHI01000356.1 GCA_005881495.1 Chloroflexota bacterium | reverse complement strand
TCACCCCGGTTTGCGCAGATAAGACGCCTGCCTGAGCCGAGTTGACAGCATCCTGAAGGGAGGTCTTATTGAGTTTGGCGAGCACCTGGCCCTTGGTGACGGTCTGCCCCACGGAGACGTCAATCTCACTAATTGTGATTGTGCCTGTGCCAGTGCCAGTAAAGACCAGGTTATAGATAGCACTCTGTAAAGGACCGGTGGCGCTGACAGTAAGAGAGAAATTCCCCTGGATAGCTTGCTGAAATTGATAGGTAATAGGGCGTTGGCGGCCTAGATAGAGAAAAAAGGCCAGGAAACCTGCGAGGATCAGCAGCGCTATGAGAATGATGGTAATAATCCCCCTACGTCGCCGCCACCATGGGGGCCTTGGAGGTAATGGAGCTACCTGATCTTCGGGAGCAATTGCGCTAAAATCAGGTAAGGAAAGTACCTGATCTTCAGTTTGTTGCATGTTTGGCGACATACGTATTCATACTCCTCTCAATCTATTTTGCTGATAGAGGTATATGATGAAGACCCATAATAGATAGGATAGCTAGCAATTTAAATAGTTCATAAGGTCTTCCTTATTTAGATTGCTCTTCTGCGCCGACCCCTTTACAGCACAAAAGACAAATAGTTGCTACAACACTTTGCATTATACAGCAGCCAATCAGGTTGTCAAGCTTTGTCATTCCATCCTCAGCGCAACAATGGGATCGAGTTTTGCCGCACGAACCGCCGGGTAGAGACCAAAACTAATACCAACGACTGCTGAAACACCGAATGCCAGAACAACAGCGATAATACTGAAGACAAACGGGAAGCCAAGGCTTGTGGTAAGACCAAAGCCGCCGAGCAAGCCTACAACGATACCGATTATACCACCGATGACACTGAGCATAAGAGCTTCTAGCAGGAACTGGTTGCGGATATCGCGCTGGCGCGCGCCAATAGCCATACGTACACCGATCTCGCGAGTGCGCTCTGCAACGGAAACCAGCATGATGTTCATGATACCAATCCCACCCACCGAGAGCGAGACGGCAGCGATACCTATCAGCAGGATTGCTAATTCGGCAGTATTCTGCTGAGCCGTCTGGACCAGTTGGTTCCCGCTGAACACCTGGAAGTTATTGGCCTGTGGCACTCCCCTCAAAGAAGAGTTACTTCCTGGTGTCGTTGATCCACCGGTTTGTTGTCCACCATTCGTGTTGCCTCCTCCTCTTCCACCATTGCCTCCTCCGCCAAAACCTCTACCGCCGTTGCCTCCTCCACCTAGTCCACCCAAGACATTGCCGCCACCGAATTGCTGACCTGTAGAGGAAGGGGCCGATCCTCTAAGATGATGACGCGTTCTGAGCAACGTAGTAATGTTTTGCTGCACTTGTGCGACGTTGTTGACATCATCGACCTGCACCTGGATTTGATCAACATAGACAGGAGAGGGTTTCAGGCGCTCATTGACGGCACCAAAGGGAACAAAAATGACATCATCCACGTTTGCAAAGCCCTGCGATCCTTTGGCCTGAAGCGTGCCGACGACGTGGAATGCCTGATTATTGATGAGGACTGTTTGACCAATTGGGTCTGTACCTGTGGAGGAAAAAAGATTCTGCACTACAGTCTGTCCGAGCACAGCGACAGGGGCACTCACCTGTTCGTCCCCGTTACTAAACCATGAGCCCTCAGCAATCTGCCAACTCTGAATAGTTTGATAATTGGGGTAGACACCACGTATTCCCGTATTCCAGTTCTGGTTCCCGTAGACTACCTGTCCGGACGTGGTTAGAATAGGAGTCATTGCGACCACGTGGTCAAGCTGTGCCACCGCCTGGGCATCGGACATGGTGAGGGTCTGCTGTGTTCCAGCAGCGCCGCGAGCGCCATCGGTCGAGGCAGCACCAGGCGAGATAGTAATAACATTGGTGCCCAGGCTGGAGAACCGCTGGCTAACACTCTGATTTACCCCCTGCGTCAAGGACACAACAGCAATAACTGCCGACACGCCGATAATCACACCGAGCATGGTCAGGAATGAACGCATGCGATTGGCCTGAAGGGCCTCCAGAGCGCTGCCCAAGATGGCATCAATTTTTACGCCACGCCTTGGTTTTGAGTGCCATGAATTCTGAGCGAAAGCTCTCTTTGGAGCCTGTTGGACTGTGGGAACCTTTCCTACTGAATTTTTTGTTACTGGCGCCTTACTTGCCGAGAGTTGTGATGCTTCTGCCATAGAACAATCCCCTCAATTTATTGCTTCGACTTTATTTCATGAGGTTGTATGCTCGTTCTCTCACTCATGCTTTCATCGACAAATATTCTATCTTCTCTCTCAATTAGCAAAGAGAAGATAGTAATTCCCCCTCTAACATGATTACATTATAGCAGGGGAATCTCAAGAAATTATGAAAGAATTGTAAAGAATGTAGGTTTTGAACACCACCGGGTACAAGGCTGGCGTGCTCATTCTCGATGGTACGCTTGTCAATCTAGACTTGGAGGTAGTATGATGAAAAAGTCTACGGAAAGTGCACTGCGAATTATCGAAACAGCCATCCCGGGACTCAGAATTGCCCGCACCTACCGGCGAAGCTGGCTGAGGGCTGACCTGTTCGCGGGAGTGACTATCTTTGCCATGCTCGTGCCGCAGGGGATGGCCTATGGCGAACTCGCCGGGGTTGCCTCAGTCGTTGGCCTGTATACAGCCATCGGCGCACTGATCGGCTACGCGATTTTTGGCAGTTCGCGGCGGCTGATGGTCGGGCCGGAGTCCTCTTCCGCGCTCCTGGTGGCCACAGCGGTTGCGCCTATTGCTGCCGGTGGCGGCCCTCTACGCTTTGCTATACTAGCGTCTCTCCTGGCGCTGCTGGTCGGCGTGATTGCACTCGTAGCAGGCCTCGCAAGGTTTGGCTTCCTTGCCGACTTCGTTTCCAAGCCCATCCTGATAGGCTACATCACCGGGGTTGCCATTGTTATGATCGCAGGCCAGTTGGGCAAGCTTTTCGGCATCAAGATCGCGAGTGAAAATTTCTTTCAAATGATAGGGGAACTGCTCACGAACCTGGGTCAAACCAACGTGCTGACGCTCGTGATTGGGCTGGTACTTCTCGCCTTCCTCATCATGCTCCACCGCTTCGCGCCGAAAGTCCCCGGTGGCCTCATCGTGGTCGTGGTTATGACCATGCTTTCAGCGCTTATCCAACTGGATAAGTACGGGGTCACCGTCGTTGGTCCGATCCCCTCTGGGCTTCCGCAGTTCGGCCTGTCTGATTTCAGCTTCGCCGATGCGTGGAAACTCCTACCCTCAGCCCTCATCCTGACCCTGATTGTGTTTACGGACTCGGTGCTCACAGCACGCTCCTTCGCAGTGAAGCAAGGAGAGAAGGTCGACGCCAACCGTGAGTTGATCGGGCTGGGCGCTGCCAATATCCTATCAGGATGTATCCAGGGCTTCCCAGCATCGGTCAGCCAATCACGGACAGCCGTCAATTATGCGGCAGGAGGGAAGACACAACTGGTCGGCATCGTCGCCGCAGCGTTGCTGGTAGTCTTCCTGCTCTGGTTCACCCGGCTACTGGAGAGCTTGCCACAAGTTGCGCTGGCAGCCATTATCATCGCAGCCGCTATCAACCTGATCGAGGTTAAGCCTCTGTATAAGATATATCGTGTGCGACGGGTCGAATTCTTTCTTGCACTGGTGACGCTTGTCGGGGTTTTGAGCATCGGCATCCTCGCGGGGGTCCTGATCGCGGTGTTGCTCGCGCTGCTCGTCGTCATCAGTCGAATCTCGCGGCCGCATGATGCTGTACTTGGCCTGGTCGAGGGAGTCGATGGGTACCAGGATATCGAAGCGTATACCAATAGTGAAACAGAACCAGGGCTGATCGTCTATCGGTTTGATGCACCGCTCTTCTTTGCCAACGCGAACTACTTCCTCAGCCGGGTGCAAGAGTTGATCGCAACAGCCGAGTACCCTATCAAGTGGATGCTGATCGATGCCGAGGCCATTATTGACATCGACGTGACCGCTGCTGAAGCGCTCAGCACACTCCAGAGTGAGCTTGAGCGCAAAGGGATCGTCCTGGTCATCTCCCGGGCAAGCCAGCCGTTGCAGGAAATGCTCAAGCGCGCCGGGTTGACCGAACGAATTGGACCCGAACACTTCTATCCAACGGTACGCACCGGCGTGCAGGCGTTCCTTGAGCAACAGGATGATCAACTGGGGAAACGCATTGAAGAGGGACCTGCATCACTGGCGCATCAAGATGATGGGACAAGTTGAGAGCGTTTTCAACACCGATATGCTGGACATAAAAAAATCATCTCCTACACCCTTTCAGGTTTACGAGCGCGGATGAAGGCACTGACAAATTTTCCATCAACTTCCGCCCGCTCTTCATCTGAAAGCGCAGCGATGGATCTTTGCGCTCCACTCTCCGCTATATCGTTGAGGGCATAGCGCCGTGTGACTTCGACATCGATGTCGGCAAAGCCTACCTCGGCAAGTAGTTGCCGGTAGACCTCTTCCTCCAGTGCACCGGCGATACAACCGGCCCAGGCCTCGAGGTCCGCGCGAATTGCCTGCGGAAAATGTCCTTGAAAGACTATATCGGAAACGGCGAAACGCCCGCCAGGCACGAGGATGCGGTAAGCCTCGCGCAGCACCTGTCGTTTATCAGCGGATAGATTGATAACGCAGTTCGAGATGACCAGGTCAACCGAGTTCGCTGGTAGAGGAATATCTTCGATGACGCCTTTCAGAAAGCGTACGTTCTCTACCCCTGCCTCAGCGCGGTTGCGCTCTGCCAGCTCAAGCATTGCATCGGTCATATCCAGGCCATAGGCGAAGCCTGTCGGCCCAACCCGCCGCGCTGAGAGAAGCACATCGATGCCACCGCCACTTCCCAGGTCAAGTACCTTTTCTCCAGGTTTCAATGCCGCCAGCGCCGTCGGATTGCCACATCCGAGTGAAGCAAGTGCGGCTGCCAGCGGTAACTCACCAAGCTCCGCATTACTATACAGATCGCTGCTAACAGCATCACCTACGCCCTTTTCCCCGCCGCAGCAATCCGCCCCACAGCAACTAGCAGCCCTAGGTTCACTGGCACTCAATACTTCTAAAGCGGTGCGCCCGTAGCGCTCGCGTACGGCCTCGCGCAACTGCTCATCATTCGTTGGAGTAGTTGTCATAAAGGTTGTCCTTTCTGTGTAAAAGAAAGCGAATAAAGAACACTTCGTTCCATCCCTTTCTCGCTATCTTATCATTTACACTACTAGAGACGGTAATAAACAAAAAAGGACGCAACGGGCTTATTCATCAGCTCACGTACAGTCAGTACAACCTTCATGATTCGCACAACAGCCACACTTTGGCTGGTAATCAATCACTTTCCCACGCCGGTCAAACTCGAAATGACAGCAGTCTAACAGCATCGTTTTGAGCTTCTCTCTCGCCCGCTGCACCCGCGATTTTGCTCCAGATAAAGAAAGGCCAAGCTTTTCCGCGAGTTCTCGCTGCGTGAGTCCTTGATATTCTGTCAATAGCAGTGCCTCACGATAATCAGCCGGCAGGCTGTCGACCATCGCTTTGATGCTCGGTATCAGTTCGTTGACGATATCATCATCTCCAGGCTCTTCCAACAAAGCCGGCGCTTCTGAAAGTTCTAACGTGGCTCTATGTTCCCGGTAGTAATCCGCGATGGCATTGCGGGCAATCTGGTAGATCCAGCTCTGGAGTTTCTCTTCATTCCGCAGGGTATCGATGCGCGTATGAATTTTCAAAAAGACATCCTGCAGGATATCTTCGCCACTCTGTTCATCTGGCATACGTCTAAGCACGAACTGCTTGAGTTTGGGGTGAAATTCTTCCCAGACTCTCTCCGTCGTCATAACCATAGCTATGTATCCTTACTTCGGTTCCATGCCTGCACTTGTTCTATTTCCATTCTATATTATAAGGCGCGACGATATGCATGCAGCGCTTGCATCAAAGGAGACGGAATTTTGTGCAAAAGGACGCAAAGTGATAGATTATAACAGTACTGCTTGATTACTTGAATGGAAGAAAGGCAAAAAACCAAATGAAGCACCGCGTCCTTTTCATCTGTACACATAACTCGGCTCGTTCACAAATAGCTGAAGGGTTGTTACGCCAGCTGGGAAGCGACCGATTTGAGGTCTTTAGCGCCGGTACCGAAGCTACATTTGTGCGCCCCTTAGCTATCAAGGCTATGGCCGAACTTGGCATCGATATCTCGAAACAACAATCGAAGAAACTCGATCGCTATCTCGACGAGCCGTTTGACGATGTGATTACCGTCTGTGACACAGCGGCAGAAACATGCCCGATCTTTCCAGGCGCTGCTCATCGCCGACACTGGTCCTTTAAAGATCCATCAAAGGCCACCGGTAGCGAAGATGAACAGTTGGCCGTCTATCGTCGCGTGCGTGACGAGATACGTTCAAGAATTGAGCAGGAATTGCTGAAAGAGGGGCAGTGACACTGCCAAAAAGCTACAACGCAGCGAGCGTATCCTATATTGAAGTACCCTGGCTCGCCTCCTGCGCGCGGCAATCTTCGCAGCGGCCAAAGAGCGTCAGCGAGTGACCTTCAATATCGAAGTTCGTGCGGTTTCCAATAGCCGTAAACTGATCTACAGGGAGACAGATATCTACTTCAACGACACGATGACAGTGAGTGCAGGTCAGGTGATGGTGATGGTTATCGCCGCAAACACGATAGTGATGCGTTCCATCGGCAAATTCGATGCGATCAAGCAAACCTGCAATGACCAGCATCTCTACTGAACGATAGACCGTTGCCCTCCCCAAACGTGGCTCACCCTCTCGCAATTCCTGCCAGAGATCATCTATGGTGAAATCTGCTCCACTCTCGGCAAGTTCCACCAGCCGCTCCGCGATGAGTCTCCGTGGACGTGTATTACGCTGGCTTGCCTCATCGAATGCCGCATAAATTTTATACGCTATCAACTTTACCGCTCGCTTTCTGGACACAACTCCCCTTTGAGTGCGTTTGAAGCCTTTATCATATCTACCATCTCTAGTCTATCACTTCTACCACCTGTCCGACAATCATGCATCCTCATCGACCATCACGAAAACAGCGCATTCATCTTGTTTACCTTTAGTAAGATGTGTTTTATAATAGTACGTGCTAGAAACTGAAATAAACGAAACCTCCGTTTTTTTGCTTTCGAACATTTCCTGTTAACAGCATAAAAGGTGAAACAGCATGCAACTACAAGACAAGGGGGGAATTTCCCTCTCCAGTGCAGAGGAATGGCAACAAGCGACTGCTATTTTTGAGAGCTTCACGGATGGTTTTATTACACTTGATCATGAATGGTGTATTACTTACCTCAATCTTCAAAAGCATAGCAATGTCAGTGGCAAGGCCACTGAACATCTGCTGGGGCGCCGTATGTGGGACGTCTTCCCAGAAGCCCCAGGTACCATATTTGAACAACAATGCCGCGAAGCGGCGGAAAAACGGGTGAACGTGAGCTTTGAGGTCTACTATCCACCCCACACTGCCCGCTATGAAGTTCGTATCTATCCATCAAGTGAGGGCATATCGATTTATTTCACTGATATCACGGTGCGAAAAAGTAATGCCTACCTGGTCAAACAGGCACAGGCACAGGCAATACTCCAGGAGCGACAGCGCCTGGCCCGCGAACTCCATGACTCCGTCTACCAGGAACTCTATGGTATTTGCTTAAGTGCCAACGCTGGCCGCGAAGCACTGGAAACGGAGCCTGCACAGAGCATTGCAGCGCTTGAGCGCGTGATTCTACACGCCAATGTAGGACTCGCTGAGATACGCGCCTTGCTCTTCGAACTTCGCCCCGAGCTCTTGGAGACCGAAGGGCTGGTCGCCGCGCTCAATAAACGGGCCGAGGTCTTGCGCGCTCGCTACAACCTGGCCGTTGATGTCAATTTGGGAGAGGAGCCTGATATTTCCATCGAGAGTAAACATGCCCTCTTCCGCATTGCACAGGAAGCCCTGCACAATATCACGAAACACGCTCATGCCAGCAACGTCACGCTGCGCCTGCTGCAAGAGAAGCAGGAATTGTTGCTGGAGGTGCGCGACAACGGCAAAGGTTTTGACCCGGCTGGCCCCTTCCCAGGACACTTTGGATTGCAGTCGATGCATGAACGGGCGGCCAGTCTCGATGGCACAATCTCGATTGAGAGTGCTCCTGGAAACGGCACAACCGTTTCCTCACGCCTACCCAGAATCTTCTAATCTGAGGTAGACGGCGGGTTTCCCCTCAGAGAATGAGAAAGAATTTCCATACCTCCTCACCTTCATCCTTCTCTCCTTCCTCTCCATTGTGGACTTACCACTCGTGAAGGGGTGAAGGACCATCCATCACTCTGCTCGGCTAGCTGTCCGTAGAACAGCAGATAGCGTTCATTCACCACCTGCGGATCGTAGCGCAGTAGGGTCAGTGAATGGGACCCTTCCGCCGCCGTTGAGATGGCCGGTGAGTGCGAGGGCCTCGGGAACGTAAAGCGGTGCTCCCCCCGATCAAAGGTAAAAGGCAACGGGAGTGTGACCGGGTAGCCATCTAGACCAAGGTAGCTGAGTGCTGCACGGCTGTAAGAGCCGATCTGCGCGATGAGTTCATCTGTCCACTCAATCATTGATTCACCTCCACAATTTCAGGTGCGTGCTGCATATCGCCTTCTGGCCACCCGAGAAAGCGTGTCGGTCGGACGCGGATGATGGCTCGCTGAACGTATCCAGGCATCATCTGGCTCATCTTCGACAGATTCTCGCGCGAGGGGGGGTGTCGTCGTGCCCAGCCCGCGAAGTAGCGTCTCCACTCGTTCTCCGGATCGGTTTCGTCTACCTCGGCCCGGCCCTGGACTAGCAAGACATGCGACGGCTCTCCCTTCCCTGTTCCAACCGGCGAGAAGAGCATCGCCACCTCTGGATGTCGGCGCACGTTCTCCAACCGCTTCATCCCGATGGGGGAAGAAATGATCAGCGTTCCCGAGTCGGGGTCGAAGTGATTCAGAATCACTGGGAGTCCGACCGGCGTGCCGTTGGCAGCCACGCTGGTGAATTGACACGTTAACGATTCCTCAATGGCATGATACATCCAATCAGGCAATTGTTTCATACGTTTCCAACCTTTCTTTCTTCTGCCTCTCCAGGCTGTTCCTTGCTTGTCATTCCTCTCGACCTCCTTCCTCCATGGGCACCTCTTGATTGAGTCGGCTGAGCAGGTCGAGGAGAAGCCGCCGTTGTTGTGTGTCAAGTGGTGCAATGAGTTCTTCACCCAGTTCCATCTGAAGGCTACGGACCTGCTCGAACTGGGTTCGCGCCTTCTCAGTGAGTGCAAGCAGTGTTGCGCGCCGGTCAATCGGATCCGGCAAGCGAGCCAGGAGCCCCTCGCGTTCAAGGGCGTCGACCAGGGTGGTGACGGTGCGGGCGGTAATCCCCAGGTCCTCGGCCAGGTCTCCCATGCGCAGTCGTCCCACTTCTTCAACGGCCATCAGCAGGCGAAGGCGTGGGCCAGAGAGCTTGACCGCGCCTTTCTGCCTGCTTAAGCGTGCGTTGAAGACCCGCTGGATGCGATGTGAGGTCGCGATCAAAGTCATGATGACCTCGGATGCGGTCGGCGTCCGGAGAGCTTCCTGGGTCTGCTGTGCATGAGGGGAATCTTCGGATGTCATCATCATGTAATTTCCTTTCCTCTTGACAGACGAACAATTATTGTGTATACTGATAGTGATAAAGCTCACTATTACATTTCGGTTTATGTATATTCGTAGTAAGTATACACTCTCAGAAGCACTTTGACAAGAGGGAACGGAGAGAACGCACAGAAAGGAAGGCGAAAGCCATGACCTACCGCAATTCTCCTCTTCTGGCCGAAAGGCCGAAGAACTACCACGGCAAGACATCCGTGCTGCCACACAACCGCACGCACCAGGAAACCATCTCTCGTGACATTCAGGAGGCAACTCTGCACACAGAGATCACCACACCTCTCAAGACAATGCCTGATTCCATCCCACCGGGGAAGGGGCTTCTGATCAACCGGAACTTTGCCTGGCTGGCTTTCGGGCAGGCCATCTCGAATCTGGGGGATTTTGTCTATAGTACCACGCTATTCATCTGGGTCTTCACGCTCACACACTCGGCGGCGGCCGTGAGCGGGGTGCTGGCAGCGCAATATCTCCCGGTTTTTCTGCTCGGACCGCTCGCGGGCGTTTTGGTAGATCGCTGGAATCGCCGCCAGACCATGCTGATCTCCGATCTCATCCGCGCTGTCGCGGCCACGCTCCCACTCCTCGCGCCCATTTCCCTGCGGCTCCAGGCCATTTACGCCAGCGTTTTTCTGATCTCGGCGTTGGGACGCTTCTTCATGCCCGCCGAATCAGGCGTCTTGCAAGTCATCGTCGCTGAGAAACAGCAGATGCGGGCAGCCTCGATCAAACAGGCGACCTTCGCCCTCTCGATCATTCTTGGTCCGGCCCTGGCCTCGCCCCTCTACTTCGCCGTAGGACCGGTCGAAGCCATTCTTCTGAATGCCGTCTCCTACCTGATCTCCGCGTTCTGCCTGGCTCTCTTGCGCGCACCAAAAGCAGCGCTGCATCCCCATGCCTTGAAACAGGACGAAAAGGCCGACAGCGGCCTTGGCGGCATCCTCCGTGAGTTGTTCGCTGGCTTGAAATTTGTCGTGGTCACGCGTGGGGTGTTGATGGTGACCCTGATGGCCTTGATCGCCATGCTTGGCGCTGGCGCGCTTAATGCGTTGAATATCGTGTTTGCCAGCAGAAACCTGCATATGGCTACCGCATTTTACGGTGTGTTAACAGCGGTGGGCGGCCTGGGTGGCCTGCTTGGCGTCATCATTGCGGGGATTCTCTCCAAACGGATATCACCCAGGAAGATATTGAGTGGATGTGCATTCCTTATTGGGGTGGGTTTCGCCATGTACTCCTTGCAGAGCTGGTATGTGGCTGGGCTTATCACCTGCTTCCTCATGTCCTTCCCACAAGGAGGCATTCCTGTCGCCTTTGGGCCACTGCTCCTGGCCGCCACGCCAAAGGAGATGATGGGGCGCGTGCAGGCGGTGGTTGACACCAGCATGTCGGGGGTCAGCCTCATCTCAGTAGCCCTGGCAGGGTATTTGGGGCAATTTCTCCCGGTCGGAGTTATTCTTATGGGATGTGGCATCTTGATCGCGATGGCTGGTCTATTTGGGTGGTTTGCCATCCAGGAGAAAGCCTCGTGAAAGTTGCGGGTCGAGGGACGGATGATGTCCATTGCCCTTCCCTGCTGGAGAACGGTCTCGATGAGATCGTGGCCGCCCTCCAGCAGCCAGTGCGCATAGCGAACCAACAACTCAACTTCAAGCGGCACGCGCTAGCCCACTCACGCCGGTGTCCTTGTGGACGGCGCTCGCGCCCCCCGCGCGGCCGGTGCGCGCCCTGGAGGCTGGGTGGGTCGCGGCCCCGCCTGGACGGGTGGGATGGGCAGGCTGACCGCCCCATCCACTGGCAGAAGGACCTCTTCGCCGTAATGGCGCACCACGAGCGGCGAGCCGTCGAGTAGGCGGTACGTCGCTTCTTTCGCTCTCACCTCGACACGCAGGCGGCAGCCACGGAACACGATGTGGAAGGCGAGCCGTCCCAACGCGTCCGGCAGCCGTGGCGCGAAGCAGAGCGAGCCGTTTTGCAAGCGCATGCCACCGAACCCCGCGACCAGCGCTATCCAGGCCCCCGCCAGTGAGGCCATGTGGGCCCCGTCCTTCACGTTGTGATGCAGGTCGTGGAGGTCTATGAGCGCCGCCTCGCCCAGGTAGTCGTAGGCGAGTTGGAGCTGGCCTACCTCGGCGGCAAGAACTGCCTGCACGCATGCCGACAGCGAGGAGTCGCGCACGGTTAGCGGCTCGTAGTACGCGAAGTTGTGCGCCTTCTGCTCTGGAGTGAACGCATCGCTACGCAGCAGCATCGCGAGGACGAGGTCGGTCTGCTTGACGACCTGCTTGCGATAGAGATCAAAGTACGGGAAGTGAAGGAACAGGGGGTACTGGTCCGGCGTGGTGTCAGCGAAATCCCACACTGCGCGCTCAGTAAAGGACTCGTCCTGCGGGGTCACTCCCAGGCGCTCGTCGTAGGGGATGAGCATCTTCTCAGCCGCCTCGCGCCAGCTGGCGGCCTCGTCGGCGTCCACGCCGAGGGCGCGGGCCTTCCCGGGATGGCGCTGCACCGCCTCTGCCGCCCAGCGCAGGTTGTGCTGGGCCATGAGGTTGGTATAGACATTGTTGTCAGCGAGGGCGCTGTACTCATCGGGTCCGGTGACGCCGTCGATGCGGAACTGGTCGGTGGCGGCGTTGAGGTACCCGATTGAACGCCACAGCCGCGCCGTCTCGACGAGCAACTCGAGGCCCACCTCCTCCTCGAACGCCGTGTCGCCGGTCGCCTCGATGTAGTAGGCCACGGCGTAGGCGATGTCCGCGTTGATATGGAACGCGGCGGTGCCCGCAGGCCAGTACCCCGAACACTCTGCCCCCCGGATGGTCCGCCACGGGAAGGCAGCCCCGCGCAGCCCGTACTGGCGCGCATGCTCCCGCGCCTGATCGAGAATCAAGTGGCGCCAGTGCAGTGCGTCGGCGGCGGCGCGAGGCACGGTCATCGTGAGCACCGGCAGGACGAAGATCTCCGTGTCCCAGAAGGCGTGGCCGTCGTAGCCGGGTCCCGTCAGCCCCTTCGCCGGGATGGGGCGCCGTTCCGCACGCGCTCCGGCCTGCAGGACGGAGAAGAGGCCGAAGCGCACCGCCTGCTGGATCTCCGGGTCGCCCTCCAGCTCGACGTCAGCACGCGCCCAGAAGTCGTCCAGGTAGGCCCGCTGCTCAGCGAGCAGGCCATCCCAGCCGGTCAGTCGCGCGGCGGACAGCGCGGCCTTGACCTGAGCCTGGATCGCAGGCCGCGAACGCAGGCTCGACCAGCCGTAGGCGATGAGTTTGACGATGCGCAGCCGCTCGCCTGGCTTCAGCCGTCCAGTGATGGACACGCGGGCGACATCGGGGGAGCTTTCCGACGCGACGACCATCTCAGGTGGCCCCTCGACGTAGTGATCCATCGCCACCCCAATGAGCAGTCCACTGACCCGGGTGTGATGGATCAGGAGCCCGGTGGCGCCCTGAGCCTGGTGCTCCTCGCACTCGAGCGCGGACGCGAGCGCGGCTCCCACGCGGGGGTCCTTACTCTGGGACGGGAGCGCCTCGTTGGCGACCAGCTCCGACTGCACCACGACACGCACCGGCGTCTCAAGTGCCTCGACCTCGTAACTGATGGCTGCGATGGCCCGCTGGGTGAACGACACCATGCGCACGGACGAGACCTTGACCGTGTGCCCCGCGGGGGTGGTCCAGCGGACGCTGCGGCGGAGCACCCCGTTGCGCAAGTCGAGCTCCCGCTCGTGGTCATGGACCTCACCGTAGCGAACGTCAAAGGGTTCGTCGTCGACGAGGAGGCGGATGAGTTTGCCGTTGGTGACATTGATGGCTGTCTGCCCGGACTCGGGGTAAGCGTATCCGCCCTCTGCATAGGGCAGAGGGCGCAGCTCGTAGAAGGAGTTCAGGTAGGTACCGGGAAGGCCGTGCGGCTCCCCCTCATCGAGGTTGCCTCGCAGTCCAATGTGTCCATTGGAGAGGGCGAATATGGACTCGGCCTGCGCCAGGTTGTCGAGGTGGAGTCCCCTCTCGCGGACGCTCCACTCCTCGACCGTGAAGGCAGAATGTTCGCTCATCGCCGACCTCCTGGTTCGGATATGTTGGAGACAGCGATGTCGATACAGAAAAGCGTCGTGATATCCGGCAAATGACAGGTGTGCAGTTTGGGCATGAGTTTCTCCTTGAAGAGCGTGTGAGACGAACTTTCGACCCTCTAACTATACCACATCTATGGGTCGCGGGCCATCAGGGCCTAGTCTCTGGAGCCCTTGAAGCGCCAAAGCCGGGATACTGGGCGCCGATTCGTAGCCTGGATACCACAACAACCTCGGTAGGCACGCTGAGCTTCGCCAAAATGAAAAGGTGACTCCTCGATTGTGATCTCTTTGTTAGACTTGGCAGGCATTTTGTAACTCCGACGTGAGATCATGGCGGTAATGTATCTACTGGAAACGAGAAATTCGGGTTAACGGTTTATCTAGTGTGGTATAGTAAGCAGAGTGCCCCATGCTTGCTCGGACGAAGCGAAGAAGGAATCTAAAATTGAGCAATTTTGCGAACGAACGTCCCATGTAACCACTACACCCCTTACTTTGAAAGGAGCAAGAAATGTATACCGTGATACGCAAATACAACCTCATTCAGGGGACGAAAGAGGAGTTGATACGGCACGTGCAAGAGAGCCTTGTTCCCCTCCTCAACCATGTACCAGGATTTCGAGCCTACCTTCTCGTGGATGCCGGAGAAAACGAAGTGGCCATCGTCAGCACTTTTGACACGCTCGCTGATGCGAAAGCGGCTGCACCACTGACGAAGAAGTGGGTCGCTGAGTATGCCGAGTCCTTCATTCAAGGGAGTTCAAAGATAGCAGCAGGCCAGGTGAAAGTCCAACAGTATCAGAAAATGATAGCAAATACGCAATCAAATCCATTCATAGGGCAAGCCGACTGGGTCTAAGTATCGCCCACCTCTTTACCGTGACGGCCTAACGGGTTTGAAGAAAACGTGAAATTCGCTGTAAGTCGTGAACTTGCTTATAAGGATCTACTGACATACGGTGAAACCTGAAGAGGCTAATGAGGTCTGCAAATCGCACCGTTAGCTTTGGGTCTTCCGTACTCCCAATCCAGGCGTATTCGGCAACATCAATTTTCCATTGGCCACCTTGACACCCTCGTAGGGGTCATTGTCGATCAACAAATGTCCATCAAGATCGGCGTAGTCAACCAATGGCGTCAGGTGTGCGGCAGCCGTAATTGCCAACGAGCTTTCAATCATACAACCAATCATCACGCGCAGGTTGTGTGCGCGTGCAACGTGTATCATCTTGAGAACATTGGTTATCCCATTACTTTTCATAAGCTTGAAGTTCACCCCATCAACACACTCTGCCAACCTGGGGATGTCTTCAATAGTCACGCAACTCTCGTCAGCAATAATAGGGACTGGCACGTTATCCCGAATGAGCCGCAGCCCATCCAGATTACGCGGTGAGGTAGGCTGTTCGACAAACTCAATGCCATAGGGAGCTAAAGCGTTAATCATTTTAATTGCTTCTTTGGGCGTCCAGGCGGTGTTGGCGTCAACGCGAATGGTTGCCGTTGAGACTTCACGGATAGCTTTCAGGTTGTCAAGATCGTGTTTCGTGCCGACTTTAACCTTGAGAATGGGATAGTCGCGGGCGAGCAAAGCCTTTTTCGCCATGTTGTCGGGGGTATCGATGCCCAGAGTAAAAGAGGTATGTGGCGTATGCTTTGGGTTGAGTCCCAGGAGCTTATACACCGGCACATTCAGCATTTTGCCAACCAGATCATACAGCGCCATATCAACGGCAGCCTTTGCCGCAGGGTTAAGGCGGATGAGATGATCGAGATGGCTCATAATATCCTCGATAAGAAAGGGGTCATCGCCCAGGTTGCCTGCAAAGGTGCTGATACAGGCCAATACGGTCTCCTGGTTCTCACCGTAATACTCATCGGGAGCAGCTTCGCCGTAGCCTACATGCTCATTATATTGTATTTGCACAATGACATTGGACGACGTGTTTTGCACACCTCTTGCAATACGGAAAGGTGTTGAGAGCCTGAGATCAACAGGCTTAGCATCGATATGGAGCATGTTCATTTTCCTCCCTAGAGATGTGCCCTGGCCTCGTCGAAACTGCCGTAAATCCGCTGCTCAAGACGAGCCTCGGTGAATAGCTGACCAAGCTGGTGACGGAAAAAAGCATTGGTAGAATAGCGTGTGGAAGACAGAAAATACTGCTCCTGGTTATGCTTTACCATGGCAAAGAACGCCTCCGAAGCGCTCGGGTTCAGGTGGAAGTTATCGTAGTTGACAATCACATTGAACCGTTTGCCGAAACTGGCGTATTGCCGATCCAGGTAAACTGCCAATATCCCGACATCATCCACTGTCTCAATGGTCAATCCCTCGAAGTTCACATAGAGCACATTGTCGGCTTCGTGGTACTGCAAACGATCCTCAAGGCTCAGGAGCGAACGGTGCTGGAGTCCCATCACCGCCTCCCGGAAGATCAACGGGTCCATCTGGCGCAGGTGATGTGCCACCTTCGGCACAAACTCCATCTGTGCCAGGATATCCCGTTCGAGGTCTACGCCGGGAGCGATCTCAACAAGCTCCAAGCCGCCAGCGGTCAACCGGAAGACGGCCCGCTCGGTGATGTAGTAGACGGGTTGCCCCCGACGGCGGGAGTTGACACTGCTGAAGGTAATTTGCTGGACCCTGCGCACAAACTTCTTTCCCGTGCCGCTGTCGACGAGGTGCAGTCGTCCTTCCTCAATCGTCGCCTTTCCTCCAGGGGTGAAGGTCCCCAGGAAGTAGACGGCCTTAGCGTTCTGACTGATGTTGATGAACCCACCTGCCCCTGCAAATGTAGACCCAAAGCGGCTCACGTTCACATTGCCCTCTTCGTCGACCTCAGCCAGACCGAGGAAAGCCTGGTCGAGGCCACCTCCGTCATAAAAGTCGAACTGACAGGGCTGATCGATAATCGCCTGGGCGTTGGCGACCGCACCAAAGCTCAGGCCAGCGGCGGGTATTCCGCCGATGCCTCCTGGCTCCACCGTCAGCGTGATCAGGTCGAGAATGTTCTCTTCACTGGCCACCGAGGCCACCCCCTCAGGTATGCCGATGCCCAGGTTCACCACCGCATTGATCTTCAGAAACATCGCTGCCCGCCTGGCGATGACCTTGCGGATGTTGAGAGGCAGGGGAGTGATGTTGCCAGTCGAGATATTGATCTCTCCCGTGTAGGCAGGGTTGTAACTCTCTACGAAGGTCTGCATGTGGTGTTCAGGGTTGGCAACCACGACACCATCGACGAGGATGCCAGGAATACGCACGACGCTGGGGCTCAACTTGTGTTCGGTGGTGACGCGCTCCACCTGCACGATGACGATGCCTCCCGAGTTTTTCACCGCCTGGGCTATCGAGAGCACATCCAGCGTGAGTGCTTCTTTCTCCATAGTCACGTTGCCTTCCTCGTCAGCAGTGGTTCCACGCAGTAAGCCGACATTGATGGGAAAAGCGTGATAGAAGAGGTAGTCCCGTCCACGCAAATGCACCACCTCGACGAGCTCCTCCCTGGTCACGTCGTTCACCCTGCCTCCCTGCACACGAGGATCGATGAAGGTCTCTAACCCAACTGCCGTAATCGTGCCCGGCTTGCCAGCCGCTATGTCACGGAAGAGGTGACAGATGACCCCCTGGGGCAAGCAGTAAGCCTCGATCTTGTTCTGGAGGGCAAGTGCTGAGAGCGCGGGGACCCGTCCCCAATGACCGCCAATGACTCGTTTGACCAGGCCCTCTCTGGCAAGGTGGTTCAGCCCCTTCGTTTGGCCGTCGCCCTGGCCAGCGGCGTAGATCAGGGTCAGGTTGCGAGGAGACCCGCTTGCCAGAAAGCGCTTTTCCAGGGCAAGAGCGAGTTCCTCGGGAACTCCAACCCCCACGAAACCAGAAGTGACCACGGTATCGTTATCCAGAATCAGACGTGCTGCTGCATCCGCAGAAATTAGCTTGTGACGCTTCATATTCGGCCTCTCTTCTGTCCGACGAGGAATACGACATCGTTTTTTCTCCAAAGCAGGTGAATCTTTGCCCATCCTCTGGACGCGATGAAGTGGGTGATGCCCTGCTCCGAGGAACCCGGCACGAAGTGGATTCCCGTGTTGGTGAGCAGGACAAGCACGCCATACACCTTCCAAGCGCACCTGGGCTAATGAATACGCTTTTTGTGCTCCCCCCACTCTTTACTGCGCAGCACGTACTTCTGCACTTTGCCAGTAGAGTTCTTGGGCAAGTCGCCGAACTCCACGGAAGCGGGGCACTTGAAGTGCGCCAGGTACTGACGGCAGAAGGCAATGATCTCCGCTTCGGTCGCACTCTGATCTGGTTTCAAGGTGACAAATGCCTTGGGACGCTCCCCCCACTTCTCATCGGGCATAGCGACGACGGCACATTCCAACACCGCAGGATATTGGGCAATAACCTGCTCCACCTCGATCGTGGATATATTCTCGCCGCCGGAAATGATGATATCCTTTTTGCGATCACGTAGCTCAATGTAACCGTCGTGGTGGCACACCGCAAGATCACCAGAGTGGAACCAGCCGCCTTCAAACGCCGTAGCAGTCGCTTCGGGAGTTTCAAAGTACCCTTTCATCACGCTGTTCCCATGCATCGCGACTTCTCCTATCGTTCTGCCATCTCGAGGCACATCATTCATCTGCCCATCGACAACGCGCACGCGGTCAGCGACGATGTTGCCCTGACCCTGCCGAGCGAGAAGACGAGCCTGTTCCGCAATGGGGAGATCATCCCATCCCCTGTGCCATTCGCATACCGTGTAGGGGCCATACGTCTCAGTCAGTCCGTAGGCATGGATTGGGCGGAAGTTCAGTTCTTTCATCCGGTCAAGCAGCGTGGGAGAGGGAGGTGCCCCGCCAATCGTCACCGTGATCTGCCGGTCGAGGCGGTGCGCTTTCGGGTGGTTCACCAGGAAAATTTGGACAGTGGGAGCTCCGTTGTAGTTGGTGACGCCTTCGGTCTCGAAGAGTTCCCAAATCAGCCCTGGATCGATTTTGCGGAGACAGACATGTGTACCCCCGACGGCGGTCACAGCCCAGGTGAAGCACCACCCGTTACAGTGGAACATCGGCAGCGTCCATAAATAGACGCTGTTTGAGTTTAACCCGAGCTCGATGACTTGAGCAAGCGCATTGAGGTAAGCCCCGCGATACGTGTAGACTCCTCCTTTGGGCATGCCTGTTGTGCCCGAGGTGTAGTTGATCGAGATTGGCTCTTCCTCATCCTCCAGCCAACTCGCGACTGGCCCGGACAATCCTGCTGTCAGGAACGAAGAAGAACCTGGCACCTGAGTGCTTCAGGATAAAGTCGATCTCCTGCGAATTCAATCTGGAGTTTACTGCCACCAGGGTACCACCCGCCGCAGGTACGGCATAGTGTGCCTCAAGCAGAGCAGACGTATTAGGGCACAAGAAGGCGACACGATCGTGCTTCTGTAGACCTACATCACGGAGGTGGGAAGCCAGGCGGTACACCCGCTCTGCAAACTCGCGGTAGGTATACTGCCGGTCAGCAGTTACGATGGCAACTTTGTCGGGAAAAATGGAGGCACTCCGCTCGAGAAAACTTACCGGTGTCAGTTCCGTTCGACAGACTTGATCTTTCCTCTGGTGCTGCATGTTTGTCCTCCCTGTCTGAACAAGTGATTGACGCTGCGCTTCAGGTACATAGTAACTATCAAGGTCTTATCTCTTCTTGACTTCTCACTGCTGCGGCAGTTCGCAAGTATTTTTGTTGCTGTAGGCTTTGCTGCGTCGGCAGCAAAGCCTACAGCAACAAGTGAATGGGTGAGTTGCCACAGGCGGCGAAGAGACTTGGATGATACCTTTTCTTCTTAATAAAGAAGATATACCTCAATTTTATCACGATTGTTTCACGAAGGACTGTCTTATGCTCACAAACTGGTCACATCATAAAGGGAGCAGTACCTTGACAGCCCATAAGCGGAGGACTAAAGTATATTCACGCGAAGAGCACGTGCAAAGTGAGGAATACATGCCTCTGTTGGGTGTCTCTCAAAGCATATCCATTTCGCCTCATTTGCAGAAAGTATGAATGTCTATATGAGCTAAGGAAGCGAATGTTACTGACTATCACCACTACCTACCAACCGGCGACGGATCTGGGGTACCTGCTCCACAAGAATCCAGCGAGAGTGCAGTCATTCACTCTCTCGTTTGGCCAGGCTCATGTCTTCTATCCAGAGGCCAGTTCCGAACGTTGCACGGCTGCGCTGTTACTGGATATTGACCCGCTTCACCTCGTGCGCGGGCGGCAAAACTTTGCCGGCATGGAGGAGTATGTGAATGATCGTCCTTATGTTGCATCCTCGTTCCTGAGTGTGGCAATTTCCCAGGTCTATAGCACGGCCCTCAATGGACGCAGTTCCGAGCGGCAGGAACTGGCAGCAACCAGGTTACCGTTGCAGGCACAACTTGTCGTGCTGCCGTGCCGTGGCGGAGAAGGCTTTCTGAAGCGGCTTTTTGAGCCATTGGGTTATACCGTCACGGCAACGCCTCACTCGCTGGATGAGAAGCATGTGGATTGGGGCGGAAGTCCCTACTTCACAGTCACGCTTGAGGTGCATTGTCGTTTGAGCGACCTGCTGACGCATCTCTATGTGCTGGTCCCCGTGTTGGATGACGATAAACACTACTGGATTGGGGATGACGAGGTCGAAAAGCTGCTGCGGCACGGCAAGGGCTGGCTGGAAACACATCCTGAACGCGAACAGATCGCCTATCGTTATCTCAAACACAAGCGAGACCTGACCCGGGATGCCATCGCGCGTCTGACTGTCGAGGACAGCCCCGATCAAGATGCCGTACAAGCGTCCGCTGCCGCTGAGGAGGAGGCCGTTGAGGAGCGTATCAACCTGCATCAGCAGCGCCTGGGTGCTGTCATGGCCGTGCTTCACAGCAGTGGCGCGAAGCGGGTGCTCGACCTAGGTTGCGGTGAGGGGCGACTGCTCAGAATACTCTTACAAGATAAGGCTTTCGAGCAAATCGTGGGCCTGGACGTTTCTTATCGCGCCCTGGAGAATGCCCGTGAGCGGCTGCATATCGAGCGCCTGCCTCCCAGGCAAAAGCAGCGCATCACCTTGATCCACGGCGCGCTGACCTATCGTGACAGGCGGCTGGAGGGATACGATGCCGCAGCGGTTGTAGAGGTCATCGAACACCTTGATCCGTCACGCCTCGCGGCCTTCGAGCGGGTTCTCTTTGAGTTCGCTAAGCCTGGTACTGTGGTCGTGACAACGCCAAACGCAGAGTATAACGTCAAGTTCGAGACGTTGCCTGCCGGGAAATTCCGCCATAAGGATCACCGCTTCGAGTGGACGCGCGCGGAATTTCAAGCTTGGGCTGCTGGCGTGGCTGAGCGCTTCGGCTACACTGTGCGCTTTCTGCCGATAGGACCGGAAGACCCGGTGCTGGGTGCGCCGACCCAGATGGGAGTCTTCTCGCGTATCGAGGGGCAATCGCAATGAAATTAAGCATTCCCGAACTTTCCTTAGTCGTGCTGATAGGTGCCTCAGGCTCTGGCAAGTCCACCTTTGCCCACGCTCACTTTCAGCGAACCGAGGTGCTCTCGTCGGACTTCTGTCGCGGCTTGGTCTCTGACAACGAAAATGATCAAAGCGCCACCGACGACGCTTTCGCGGTGCTGCACTTCATCGCCTCCCGGCGCCTGGCTGCTGGTAGACTGACCGTCATCGATGCTACCAATGTCGAACCCGAATCCCGCAAGCCTCTGCTCGCGCTGGCACGCGAATACCACTGCCTGGCGGTGGCGATTGTGTTCGATCTCCCACAGAAGCTTTGTGAAGAACGCAATCAGCAGCGTCAAGACCGCGATTTCGGCCCGCATGTCATTCGCCGGCAGAGCATACACCTGCGCCGCTCGCTTTCGGGTCTGAAGCGTGAAGGATTCCAGTACGTTTTTGTGCTATCTTCACTAGTGCAGGTTGAAGTGGTCGAGATCGAGCGACGGCCATTGTGGACCAACCTCAAGCACGAGCATGGGCCATTTGACATCATCGGCGATGTTCACGGCTGCTTTGATGAGCTGCGTGAGCTGCTGAAGGAACTGGGCTACCAGGTCAACTATGACGATGGAGCAATACCCGGCTTTCATGTTCAGCATCCCCAGGGCCGCAAAGTGATCTTCCTGGGTGACCTGGTTGACCGGGGTCCGAACTCAACAGGTGTACTGTATCTGGCAATGGAGATGATTGCATCCGGGGCTGCGCTTTGTGTCCCGGGTAACCATGATGTGAAGCTATTGCGCAAACTCAAAGGAAAGGATGTGCAGCTCACTCATGGGTTAGCGGGGACATTGCAACAGTTTGAGGAGGAGCCGGCAGAATTTCGTGAGAAGGTAGCCACGTTCCTTGATAACCTTGTAAGCCATTATGTGCTGGATGATGGAAGGCTCGTGGTTGCCCATGCTGGACTCAAAGAGTCGATGCAAGGGCGGGGGTCTGGCGCGGTACGCGATTTTGCCCTCTATGGCGAAACGACGGGCGAGACCGATGAGTTTGGCCTGCCTGTTCGCTTTAACTGGGCTGCCGAATACCGTGGCAAGGCCATGGTCGTCTATGGTCACACGCCTGTGCCAGAGGCCGATTGGCTGAATCGCACCATCAATATCGATACGGGTTGTGCTTTTGGTGGTAGGCTAACGGCGCTGCGCTACCCAGAAAAGGAATTGGTATCTGTTCCGGCCGCCCATACCTACTGGGAACCCGCCAGGCCTTTCCTTGCCAGAGAAGACCAGGCTCCCGCCTTTACTGCACAGCAGCAGCACGACGATGTTCTGGACATGGAAGATGTCTCCGGCAAGCGTTACATTACGGCTCGCCTGCAGCAGAACATCACGATACGCGAAGAAAACGCCATCGCAGCACTGGAGGTCATGAGTCGCTTTGCCGCCAATCCAAAATGGCTGATCTATCTGCCGCCAACCATGTCGCCCTCCGAGACAACCAACGAACCAGGTCTGCTGGAGCATCCTGCCGAGGCCTTTGCCTACTATCGTCGCGAAGGGGTGCCCAGAGTCGTCTGTGAGGAGAAACATATGGGTTCGCGGGCAATAGTGATCGTGTGCCGGAATGAACATACCGCGCGTAAGCACTTCGGCGTTGCGGGGGAAAGCATTGGCATCTGCTACACCCGCACCGGCAGGCAGTTCTTTGACGATGCAGCCCTTGAGGCAGAGCTGCTTTCGCGGGTACGCTCTGCCCTGGAGCGCGCGGATTTCTGGGAGAAGTTTCAGAGTGATTGGTTTTGCCTGGACTGCGAACTCATGCCATGGTCGGTCAAGACCCAGGCGCTGCTCCACCAGCAATATGCCGCTGTGGGTGCTGCTTCCCGCGCTGCCCTGGGTGAGGTGGTCGCTACACTGGAAAGAACGGCCGAACGCGAGGAACAGGGCCTAGATGTTGCTTCCCTCCTGGCCCGTTATCGTGAACGGGAAACAATGGCTGCTCAATACATCGATGCGTACCGGCGCTATTGCTGGCCCGTTCATACAGTGACCGATCTCAAGCTCGCGCCATTTCATATCTTAGCCTCGCAAGGTGAGGTCCACAGCAACAAAGATCACGTCTGGCACATGAATACGCTTGCGCAGTTGTGCAGCGCCGATGAGGAGCTACTGCTGGCGACCCCCTACAAAGTTGTGGACGTGACAAATCCCTTTAGCACAGAGGAGGGCATTCTCTGGTGGCGAGAACTCACCGCGCTCGGCGGCGAGGGAATGGTGGTGAAGCCCTTTGATTTCATCGTGAAGGGGCGGCGTGGGATTGTGCAGCCAGCGGTGAAATGCCGTGGGCCGGAGTATCTGCGCATCATCTACGGGCCGGAGTACAGTATGCCCGAAAACCTTGAACGGCTGCGCTCGCGGGGATTAGGGACGAAACGCTCACTGGCCCTGAGAGAATTTGCCCTGGGGATCGAGGCACTGGAGCGTTTCGTTCGCGACGAACCCCTGCGCCGTGTTCACGAGTGCGTCTTCGGTGTACTGGCGCTTGAGAGTGAGCCGGTTGATCCGCGCCTGTGAAGGCCCCACCCATGGCAGGGGCAAGCCGCGGCTACTACTAACCACGGGCTTGGCAAACCGATTGGGTGATTGCATGATGAGAGTCGCTCTTCTGCTCTCATGGCTTCATTGTAGCAGCCTCGGTCAATCTATGCTTTCTCTGCTTTTTGGGCAAATTCCGCCACACGTTTTCACGCGACGCCATGCAAAATACAGCTGGTCTTCAAATGATCGCGGAAGAAGTGGCGAAGGCTCGGGCGCGTTGGAGCGCCCGAGCGCCCCTGCAGAACTCAGGCGTCTGTGCTGAGGTCCTCGCCCAAGGAGATCATGTTGCCCTCGGGATCGGTAATCACCGCTTTTCGGTAGAGCCCTGGCACGGTGTCAATCGCTCCAGTAGCAAGTCCTCGTTCCCCAAGCTCAGCAACATGGTCCTCCAGGTCGTCCACGAGGAGCGTGAGCAAGGCCTTGCCGGCGCGGTTGGTGTCACCGACCACGTAGATCCATCCTGTATCTGCTACCTGCCACATGGATTCGTTTTCCGTCACGATGACATCTGGGGACCGTCCGAAGAAGCGCTTGTACCACGCAAGCGCCGAGTCGTAGTCGGCCACGGCAATACCAGCGAAGACATGATTGATGGTCAATGGAGCCTCCTTTGCTATTGGTTGCGTCTCGATCTCTTGTCACGAGATGAAACAGGGAAAATACCAACAACATGTTTTTGACAATGAACGCGTTACCTGGATGATATAATTTTGATACTCAATTTGAACTCAAGAATATCCGCTATCTTTCCTTTCTTGGTTTCTGTATAACAGTTGTCTGGTTCTATCTCCAGCATAATAGCAAACAGAGCTTTGTTGTTATCGAGAACCGAACCTGTAACAATTTCCCTGAACATCAAGAAAGCATTGACGAAATTCGGAAAGTCAGAAAAGTGGAAGGTAAGTTGAGAATAAGATGGCCTGCCCTCATACTTCTAACCTATGTTGTTCCCGGTCTCGTAGCACTGGTATGGATTTGTCCTGTATGGCACTGGGCGGATCTGGCTTGCGAATGCGCAACTAGAAGTAATCGAACAAGACGGATCGCTCTCTGTTTAAATGTAGTGTGTATTCCGTCAGGTAAAATGTTACATGAGGGAATGCGAGCACTTGTCAACTCTGCTGAGTTGCTGTCCTGTACAGACAGAATAGACAGAATAGCTTCTGTATGAACAAGGAGTAAGTGTCTATGTCTGCTAAGCCGCAGACAACGACCCAGAAGGTAAACCCACCGGCGCAAGGCACCCTTGGCGCTGGTGAAGAGGCCATCGTTGTTGACAATTTGAGCAAAAGTTACGGCTCTCGCCGAGTCGTTGATCAACTAACCATTACCGTTCATAGAGGTGAGGTCTTCGCTCTGCTGGGACCGAATGGTGCTGGTAAAACAACAACAGTTGAAACGCTTGAGGGCTATCGCGTCCCTGACCAGGGCAGCGTTCGAGTCCTGGGACGGAACCCAATCCGCGAAGCACAAGCGCTGAAGCCTTACGTAGGTATTATGCTGCAACAGGACGGACTTTACCCCGGCTTGACAGCCCGCGAGGTGTTGCGTCTTTTTGCCGGTTACTTCCGGCATCCGCAAAATATCGACGAACTGTTGGAACGTGTTGGCCTCACTGCCGCCGCAAAGACTCGTTGCCGCCGCCTATCTGGCGGTCAGAAACGTCGTTTAGCGCTGGCAATTGCCCTGGTCGGCAACCCTATACTTGTCTTTCTGGACGAGCCAACAGCTGGTATGGATCCCCAAGCGCGTTTGGCTACGTGGGAGATTATACGCGACCTCAAGCGACAAGGCGCGACGGTATTGCTAACTACTCACCTGATGGACGAAGCTGAGCGTTTGGCAGACCGTGTCGCCATTATCGATCATGGGAGGCTGATCGCCCTGGATACTCCCGCACAAATGACGGGTGTGCAAAATGCTACAATCGTGCGTTTCGTTGCCCCAAGCGGCCTGGATTGCGCAACATTAGCCGCCCTGCCCTCTGCAAAGAGAGCTGAAGAGATACGACCTGGAAGCTATCTGATTGAGACAGAGACGGTTCCGGCACTGCTGGCAGAGTTGACAGCATGGTTACGTGACAACAATATTACACTTTCTGAACTACATGTCGGTCACGGTTCACTTGAAGAACTGTTTCTGCGCCTGACGGGTGGAGAGGTACGAGACTAATAATGGATACAGAGTTACTTGATCAGCCTACAGGAGAGAGCAATGAAGCAGCCCCTCTCGTGCGCCAAATACTAATACAATCAAAATTTGAGCTGTTGCTCACATTGCGCCGCGGCGAGAACATTTTGATTACGTTAATTGTTCCGGTAGTGCTACTCATTTTCTTTGCGTCGCTCAATATCGTTCCTGCAATCAATGGGCATGCAGTTAACTTTCTTCTTCCAGGCATACTGGCGCTGGCTGTAATGGCTGCTGGTATGGTGAACCTGGGTATTGCAACTGCCTATGAACGGTACTA
>VBHI01000355.1 GCA_005881495.1 Chloroflexota bacterium | reverse complement strand
CGCGTCTCGCGACGGGTCGTGACTCATCATCATCATCGCGGCACGTTCGAGCTGCTGCTCGCGGATGTGGAGCAGCATTTTCAGGCGCTGGTTAAAGCTCCTGCAGAGGTCCTTCGTCATATCGGCGGTCCGTTTGCTCCAGATAAGGATCAAGATGCTCCTCTGTCACTCGCTCAGGTCGCATAATCATCTTGGAAGCATATAGAGAACAGCAGACGATCATAGCAGATGGAGCGCGAAGAAGCAAGCTAGAGTACACTCTTTAACCACTCATCGACCACAGTTTTGAGTTGCTTATCTCTCCACTGATACCATGCTTGTAGCCATTGCTCGTCAACGCGATGTAACGTGTCTTTAAAACGGCGAAACGCGCCTTTGCCGTTGAGCGCGATGGATAATTTTTCGGCGGCATGTTCGTCTGCTGGAACGACCATCTCATCCACAAAATCGACCATCCACTGGTAGGCTTCCCAGGAAGGGATGCGCTCAATGGCAACGTAGTCGTTGCTCCCATCGATTTCTTCCAACAAGCGTTCATCCTCGTCGGACAGGCCGAGATAGTCTGAAAAGAAGACCACTTCGCCTGTGACCAGATTCAAGAAATACCTATTTGCCAGGTCTGAGTCTTCCATCGCAGTTTCAAGCATATCCAGGTCGATGGGTTTCCCGTTGGGCAGTGTGATCATATGATACCTCTCCTGAGAAGCAGGGTTTCATCCCGCAACAGTGTCTTGTATGGACTCAGGCTCCGTACAAGCTGATTTCTTTCTGCCGAGCATAGCGCTGAATTTCATGTACGTCTGTTCTGGCTTGATCAAAGGTTCCTTTACCAGGTCGGGTCGGATATGCTTGGCGAAGCCAGACCAGGCGTTGGAAAAATCTCCCACGGCTGTCCAGGGGTCTTCTCCCTGGCAAATCCGTTGGTAGGCGTACGCCATGGTATCGATTGTTGCAGGGAGAGATGGCGGTTCTTTGTGCCGGTCAGCGTAATCTTGTGCCATCATACGGAGGGTTTCAAATTTCATGGTCAGGCTTCTCCCCCAAAAAGTCGGTTCAGAGCGTTTTCGATACTTTCAGCGTTCTTCTGTTGCCCCTCTGGTAAGATGTACCGATCCAATACCTGTTGAGCTTGTTTGCGCGTCCGAATCTTTGTTTTCGGAAGTAGTATAGCACAATCATCATCCATCTTAGCCTCCCGGATTCTCTGATACAGAAAAGATTGGCTTTACTATACCACAGCATGGCATTTCTTACCCTCCATTTAGCTTCGCGAAGGTTGATTCATCATTTTTTATTCGGGATGCTATAGCTTCTCCATCACAGTTCTGGTAAGAGTGACTAGGGCGGTCTCGGGAGGGACACCAACTTCTATTCCTTCTACCCGAAGCTCTGGAGTAATCTTCTTTAACTCGTCAACATACTTATATGGGGCCCGATACCATACCATAAACTCATCAGGAAAATGCAAACAGATGATCTCCTTGAACTGTTTTGGGGTTCCGATCCACTCCTGCTTCTCCTGCATAAGTAGGCAAATCGGCTGAAAGATTGCTTTGCCTACTGCTTCCAATCTTCCTTTTGCTTCTGCTACCTGCTTGAGATCGACCTTTCCAATAATGCTGCTGATAACGTAGAGAGAATGAGGATCAATACGCTCTATACGATCATAATCAGCATTTGCCTCCTCATACCTCAGGAGCTTTTTCAAAACATCTGCTCTGGCACTGAGAAGAGAGCGATTCTCTGGGCTAAGCTGTAGCCCTTTGTTGCAGGTAGCCAGGGCTTGATCATAGTGTTTCAACTTTTCTAAAGCACGGACTTTAGAGCGGTATGCGCCATCGAAATCCGGTCTGAGTCGAATAACGTGATCATACGCCTTAACGGCTTCGGCAAACCGTTCCAGTGTGCAGAGAACATCTCCTACTTTCTCGTACGCAGAGGTATCTTTGGGATCAAGTTGAACCACCTTCCGATAAGCCGGGAGAGCGTCTTCATACCGCTTCATTCGGGTAAGGATGTCCCCTTTCTCTTTGTAAGCGGAGGGATTCGCCGGGGCAAGTTGAATAGCTTGTTCGCATATCTCCAATGCCTCGTCGAAACGCTTCGCCTGGACGAATAGCCTCACCTTAGAAAGGAGTATTCCTTCATCCCCCGGGTCTAATCGATGAGCTTCGTCATAAGAAGCGAGCGCCTCTTCGTCCCGATGTAAATGGTTCAACATGTGCCCTCGCCATTCATAAGCTTGTGCGAGGTGAGGATTATGCACCATACACTGTTCACATGTAGTAAGCCCTTGATCAAATCGTTTGCGTTCTGAAATGAACAGGAGCTTCCACAGGTATCCCTCAAAGCTATGAGGATTCTGTTCAATGTATTGGTCATAGACAACCAGCGCATCTTCATCGCGATGGATGCGGGCAAGTAATTGCGCTTTCCCCCAATACGAATGAAAGTCGTAAGGGTCGAGGTGGATCGCGTGATCATAGACCGCAAGAGCATCGTCATATTTCCCCCAATCTGCTAACATTTCAGCTTTCTGCGTATGAGGAGTTCTGTCATCAGGATCCAGGCTGATTGCCAAATCAAATGCATCGAGAGCTTCACTAAATCGTCGTAACTGATGAAGAATCTCACCTTTCTCTGAGTAAGCGCTTGCACTGGTATCATCGAGTTGAATTGCCCGGTTACATGCATCCAATGCCTCTTGATAACGTTTCAGGCGTACAAGAGTCTCAGCCCTCTTTTCATGAAGCTTTGCACATTCAAAAAAGATCTGGAGTGCCTGATCGTATATAGCCAGTGACTTTTCATAATTATCTCTGATAAAATGAAGGGTGCTGACGCGTTCGTAGACATCCAAATTGAATGGATCAAGTTCTATACTCCGTGCAAAGGCATCAAACGCTTCAACATCTCGTTCGAGAGTAAAGAACGCATTGCCTAATGCGTAGTAATCCTGAGCAGATTGACAAGGTTTCGCAAGAGCTGCTTTTGCAGCCGTTTGTTTTTTTACAATACCGGCATTTTCCTCGACTCCTTGATTCCGAAATATGTAGGAGGAGAGAAAATGTGTGCCGCGCTGTGCCCTACTGGCAGATGGGTCAAGCTGAAGAGCATGGTCAAAAGCAGCTTGAGCTTCTTTGTAGCGCTTTAATGAGATAAGCGTCCACCCTTTCTCTCCAGAAGCCTTGGCCGAAGTGGGATCAAGGCGTAGGATTTCGTCGTAAACAGCTAACGCCTCCTTGGGCCGGCTTAACTTGCTGAGCATTTCTCCTTTGCCGTAAACAGCGGCCAGACACCCAGGATCACGTTGGAGCGCCTGCTCATAAGAAACCAGGGCTTCTTTGTAACGCCAGGTTTTGTCGAGCATTTTTGCTTCCTCAAGCAATTGTGCGACCGTCATCTTGTCGCGGTCGATGGTTCGAGGTTGCGGAACGTAGATGGATGGCCGGCAAGAAACAATTGCTGGTTCTGGTGGTCGGAAAACAGGGGCCAATACTTGCTCTAATGGTAGAGTAGCGGGAATTGGGGTCTGTTTGGGTGGAATTCTGCTTCGCGCCACCTGATTTTTCTCAAGCTCTTCTATAAGAATAAGGCTGCACTCATGGCAGTAGTAGACTTCCGTTAATCGGCCATAATCAGCCATGGTGAGATAGAAGATGTGTTTGCAGATCCGGCAGGTGAGTTGCTTGATTGGACCGTTATAGCCGTCAGGGATCACAGGAGTAATATTCATCGCGATATTCCTTTTCATTTCGATTTGAAAGGCGAACTGCTACCCAGGGTCTTGTGTTATCAAAATTTCCTTCTTCTACTTCTCATGATATGTGCGCATCCAAATAATGAGTTCTAGAATTCAGAAAGCATTTGAACAAGCATTCATCCAGATGTTTCCTTTTGTAAACGTGTAGCAACCGTGTAGTAACGACGGCGGCACGGCGTAAAAACAACGTCATCAAGTAAACGATGAATCGCCTTGTAGAGCACCCTGAGACATATCAACACATCCGGTGAATAAGCCCGGCAGAGTCCCCCTTCGGCACTCCTCGATTTACCCAGTTCCCAATTGGAGTAGGGCCTGTTCCTGTTGATGCAGAGAGCTTGAATTATATGGCTTCTAAACCAGAAACGACTCATGCCACTGTTTTATAACTTTTGGACATCGTTAGCGTCCAATTTGCACTTTCGGACATACTATGACTCCAAGGGCATAAAATCTCATGCTTTTGGAGTCATTGAATCGAGCGTGAAATCGGGCTTTTGCGGACAAACTTTGCTTCAACTTCCTTTCCCTCATCCATAAATTTATCCTCTAGCCACCGATCTAATAGAGAAGCATCCTTGAACTATTGGGTTCAACCACCGTAGAATTACTCTTCCAACCACAGCGTTTTGCTGTTAGAATGACTATTATCTCTGGAATATTAGAAAATCGGTATGGTTTCAAGGATGGCAAGCGAGCATTTCAGTATAGTACCTTTTATCATTGTCACCGGAATGTAGGAGCAAATGTATTGAGCAGGCCATAGTCAGATAGGCGCATCTGTATAGCGGAGATGAAAACCTACGCTGTCGGCCAGGGCTTCGTGCTCCTGCAAGGGAACTGCTTTCAGGCCGATAGTGCATTACCATACGCCCCCTTTCTTGATCTCTTGCGTGCTTGCTTTTTTCGAACATTCTTATCATTTTTCATATACAAGTGATGCAACCGCGACAACTGCGACAACCGCAACAAGTGCAACAACTGCGACAAACTTTCTGAACCCTTGCTGAAAGCGGATGACTTGTCCACATATTGGCTTGACGGTTATTTCACCTGCTACACATCCACCATATGATCATAGCTCACATAGGCGAGTCGCTGCCCATCGGGCGACCATGAAACACTATAGACGCGGTCTGCATGCCCTCGATAAGCAAGCAACTTCCGTCCGGAAGCGACATCCCAGATTTGCGCACTGTGATCGTTCAGCCCGAGAACAATATGCTTCCCATCAGACGACCACGCAAGGACAAGTGCGACAGCAGTTGGTGTCTTAATGACCTGGGTATTCCGTCCTAAAATAGCATCCCAGACACGCACAGTATGATCCTTGCTGGCTGAAGCAATGTAGGTACCATAAGGCGACAATTGCACTGACCAGGAAAAATCGGCATGGCAAAACACGAAAAAATGCTTAACCGTGGCTTATCAGATATTTTACCCCCTACTAACACGCCTTAATTGCCCACTAACTACAGGCTGATACCCCTATTCTATAGAAATATTGAAAATATCTTTTACTTCCTTGCATCGCTGCTGACCGGAGGTACTTCCTTTCATCGCGCCGTGTATAGTAGGGTTGACCCTCGCGGTCAACCTGGCTTCGTTGCCGCGCTGGATTTCAATCACTTCCTTTCATCATAGCATGATAGGTAGGTCACCGAAATGCGCATAGCAATTATCACTGAAAACTTTTTGCCCAAACTGGATGGCGTTACCCGCACACTGGCCAGGCTTCTGGAACACCTGCAAAGTAACGGGCACCAGGCCCTGCTCCTCGGACCCGAAAGTGGCATGGATTACTACGCTGGTGCTGAATTAATCGGCACCGCTGGACTGCCTCTCCCCTTTTATCCTGAACTAAAATTTAACTTCTTCCGCCCACTCTTTATGCGCCGCCTGAACGAGTTCCAGCCCGACATTATTCACCTGGTCGATCCTGTCATCCTGGGCGCATCGGGCCTTGCCGCCGGCCATCTGCTCCACAAACCCCTGGTCTCTTCCTATCACACCAACCTGGCAGCCTATTGTGAGCACTTTGGCTTCTCTCTCCTGAAAGAGCCGATGTGGTTGTATAATCGCTTCATCCACAATCAATGTGCTATGACCTTCTGTCCCTCACCATCTACTGCGGCCATGTTGCGCCTGCAGGGATTTGAGCACCTTGAACCTCGCTCATCACCAGTTCCACAATCTGCTGCACCGCTTTCTCAACTTCCAGGGAAAGACCTTTGCCACTGCTGAAGTTTTTCCCTTCGATAGCATAGATGATCAGATACGGAGGAAGCTGCTCAAGCACGCGCGCCAGCCCAATGGCTTCTGCTACTCCAAAGGCATGAGTAGACTGAAAGGAAAAACTAAGCGGAATGTGCTCCTTGTGGACATCGAATCGATAGATAGCGCCGGGCCTGGCACCTGAAGAAACCGCGTCGATGAGAATCACCCGCTTGGCATTTTTCCATATCTCCATCAAGACTGTTCCATCGCATTCGCATTCAATGACCAGCGCGCCGGGAAACCCCTTTGTTTTCAATGCCCTACATACTGCTAATCCGGCGCCATCATCGCTGCAGTACTCGTTGCCAATGCCGATCAAAAGGATTGGAGGTGAAATTGTTGGCATCCATCATCCTCCTTCACTCACGTTCAATGTGCAGCTTCAGAAAGTGTGTGGCACATGATATACATGGATCATAGTTACGGATTGCCTGCTCACACTCCCATGTGAGCCGTTCCTCCGACAAATCTATGGCCTTCTCGACATAGTGCCGCAAGTCACTTTCAATGATTTTCTGGTTCTGTGACGTTGGGGGAACAATCTTGGCATCGAGTATCAGTCCCTCATCGCTGAGCCGGTAGCGATGATAGAGTATGCCGCGCGGTGCCTCAGTACATGCGCTGCCTGTCCCGGCGTGTAGACTGTATTCCACTGCGGGCTGATCAGGCATTTCGTACCCCTCAATAATCCGCAGCGCTTCGTCGAACGCATACAATATTTCCACGCTGCGCACAATAATACTCTGAAAAGGATTTCGGCAGACCGGCCCAAGCCCGGCTGCGCGTGCCGTTTCCTGCGCCAGTGAGGAAAGCCGCTCAAAGTTGAGGTTATAGCGAGCCAGTGGCCCGACAAAATAGGCCCCCCGCTCCTTTAGCACAGAATGCAGGGCATTGGAGTGGGCTACATGCTCTTCGGCAAAATGCTCTTCGTATGCTTGAACAGGAATGTCCAGCCCCTTGTTGGAAACAATCCGGCCCTCGTTAAATGGGTATTCCGCAGGGTGCTGCCAGGTACGAAGCGCAACAAATTCGTAATCCTGCTCGAAGTCTGGAAATGGCAATTGCGCTGTCCAGCGTACCGTTTCCAGCGCGGCCTCCCGCCCCCACTTCAGTTTCTCTGCGAGTTGCTCAAATTCCTGCTTTCTTGGCACCTTATAAAAGCCTCCCACCTTCACATTGATAGGATGTATCTCTCTCCCCCCCAGGAAGGTCACAATTGCATTGCCTGCCTTCTTCATTTGGAGACCACGCTTCACAATCTCAGGGTAATCTTGCGCCATACGCATCACGTCGGGATACCCAAGAAAGTCGGGCGCGTGCAGCATATAGACATGCAGCGTATGGCTCTCGATCCATTCACCACAGTAGAGGAGCCGCCGCAGTTCGCGCAGTTGCCCACCAACCGTGACACCCAGTGCCTGCTCCATCGCGTGTACAGTGCTCATCTGGTAAGCCACTGGACAAATGCCACAGATGCGCGCGGTAATATCAGGAGCCTCTGCATACATGCGACCACGCAGCAGCGCCTCAAAGAAGCGCGGCGGCTCGTAGATCCTCAGTTTCACATCCATCACCTTGTCGCCCTTGATTTTTACATACAAGGCACCTTCCCCTTCAACACGAGCAAGGGTATCCACTTTGATGGTCTTAGTTTTCATGAAATTCACTCTCCTTGCGGAACGCCTCGGAATACGCATTGAAACTACGGAACGTTCGCATGATCTCTTGCTCCTTCGCACCAAGCTGGCTCCAGCGTGTACTCAATGCGATCGTATTGGGCGTCTCTTTCGGACCGAAACATCCATAGCAGCCACGTGAATATGCCGGGCAAATGGCACCGCATCCCGCGTGGGTCACGGGCCCAAGGCATGGCGTACCCTGTGCGACCATCACGCATACTGTTCCCCGTCGCTTGCATTCCACACAGACGCTATGGGCCGGCGTGTTCGGCTTGCGTCCGTGCAGGTAAGCGCTAATAACTTCCACAAGCTGATGTTTGTTGATAGGGCAACCACGCAGCTCGAAGTCAACATACACGTGATCTGCAATAGGCGTTGATTTGTTCAATGTCTCAATGTATCTCGGCGTAGCGTAGACAATTGAAATAAACTCTTTGACGTCCTTAAAGTTGCGTAACGCTTGAATTCCACCCGCTGTGGCACAGGCGCCGATCGTCACGAGGAATTTTGAGGCGCGCCGCACCTGGTGAATCCTCTCGGCATCATGGGGCGTTGTGATTGATCCTTCGACCAGCGATAGATCATATGGCCCTTTCACCACAGCCCGCGATGCCTCGGGAAAGTTAGCAATCTCGACCTCGCCAATCACCGCCAGCAATTCATCTTCACAATCCAGTAGACTCAATTGACAGCCATCGCAAGAGGCGAATTTCCAGACAGCCAGTTTCGGTTTCTGCTTTCTGACCATTTCAAATACCTCCTTTCATCGCTGCTTCCCTTCATCGTCCATTGTAGGGGCGATCCCTTGTGGTCGCCCGGTCTTACGGCGATAGATATCAAATTTCCCACTTTGTTAACAAGCCTTTCATCTGGCTGTATTGGAACACAGGACCGTCCTTGCACACGAAATTCGGCCCATACTGGCAGTGCCCGCAGAGCCCAACGGCACATTTCATATTGCGCTCCATCGATACATAGATATCCTCTGTTGCCACCCCGCGCTTCTCAAGCTCTGCCGCAGTGAAGCGCATCATGATTTCAGGACCGCAGACCATCGCAACTGTATTCCGCGGATCAAATGGCGCTCTAGAAATAAGCTGCGTGACAACTCCAACGCTTCCTCGCCAGGAGCCTGTTGCGCGATCAACGGTGACGTATACATCAAGATCAAAGTGCGTACGCCAGAGCTGGAGTTCGCGACGATACAGGATATCTGCTGGCGTTCGCGCACCGTAGAGAAGGACTGCCTTGCCGTATTTTTCTCGTTGTGAGATGACATGGTACATTACAGAGCGAAGCGGAGCCAGCCCGATTCCTCCTGCAGCGATCACAACATCTTTGCCCTCGGCGCGCTCAATGGGCCAATGACTGCCGAATGGTCCGCGCACGCCTATCACATCATCGGGCTTCAGTTCTCGCATAGCCCTTGACACTGTTCCCACAGCGCGCGTAGTATGGACCAGCGGCTTACGCCTGGCCGGATCGCCGCTAATCGAGATCGGTATCTCACCAACGCCGAAGATATAGAGCATATTGAATTGCCCGGTAGCAAAGGGCGGGATATCCCCCCCATCTTCAGGCTCAAGTTCCAGCGTAAAAGTATCCGGTATTTCATTTCGTACGTGTTGCACCCGGTAGCGTTGCGGCATCATGGGATCACATTGGTCGACTGTCATAATCTACCTCCTTTCACCGTCCATGGTAGGGGCGATCCCTTGTGGTCGCCCGGTTTTACCGCGATGGATAAGAGACTTTACCTCCAGGGCTTTTGCTGTAGATGTCGAGCAGCCGTATGCGCGTAGCCTGGAGCCTATCCATCATGATCACGGCTACACGCCTCATGAGTTCGTAACCGAGATCGTGATCTGCTTCACCCTTGGCCCGCAGGCACGTCCCATCAAGGGCGATTGCGCGCGTCGGCTCAATGACCCGTCCGCTCAAATGCCATTGGTAAGGCGGGAAAAGCCATGACCAGCCCATAACCTCGCCCGCCTCTATTGTCTCGATAGTAATTGGCCCACGCTGCGCAGCAAATATCTCAAGCGCCACTTTACCTTGCCGCAAAAGGTAAAAGCGCGTGGCCTCTTCACCTTCACGAAACATATAAACCCCGGTGTCAAAACGCACGTTTGAGGCGCAACCGGTGACCAATTGCAAATACTCAGGTTTAAGCCCTTTGAAGAATGGATGTTCCGCCAGAATTGGTTCAAGTGTCTTCATTTAATTCTCCGTCCATAGTAGGGGCGATCCTTGTGGTCGCCCGGATCTCTATTGCTCCTTTGCTGTCTTGGCGGGTGTGGTCTCGCTTTCGCGAATGGCACGAACTTCTTCGGTAATGTCAATTCCAACTGGGCACCAGGTAATGCAACGCCCACAACCAACGCATCCCGAGGTGCCAAATTGATCAAACCAGCTTGCCAGTTTATGCGTCATCCACTGGCGATACCGCGACTTTGTTGAGGCACGGATACTCCCACCATAGATATATGAGAAATCCATCGTGAAACATGAGTCCCATTTGCGCCAGCGTTCGGCATGCTCGCCTGTCAGGTCGGTGACATCCTCCACAGTTGTACAAAAACACGTGGGACAGACCATCGTGCAATTGCTGCACGTCAGGCAGCGTGTCGCAACTTCCTCCCAGCGTGGATGCTCTAAATTGCGATAGAGCAGATCCTTGATCCCTGTGGTATCCATGTTCCGACCCATATGTTCGGCGGTGTTCGCAACAATGTTTTCGCTCAATTGTATATCGTCTTTGCTTGCTTCCCTATGCGGTATATCCTGCAGAAGCTCTGCGCCTAACTCGGTCCCAACTTCTACCACAAAGTAATGTAGGGGCGATCCCTTGTGGTCGCCCTGATTAGGGTCCAGTACTTCTGTCAATGCCAGGTCAAAACCGGCTTCCACTTTTGGTCCCGTATGCATTGAAGTACAGAAACAGGTGCCGCCAGCCTGTCCACAATTGACAGCTATAATACATACATTATTCCGCCGCGATTGATAGGTAGTGTCCGTAAATCCAGACCTCATGAACACCTTATCTTGGATCGCGATAGCGTGCAGCTCACACGAACGCACTCCAATAAACGCCATCTTGGGGACTTCCTGCTTCTCAGGGACCAGTTCAAAACCCTTCCCTTCGCGCCTGGCCTCCCAGAGACGGAGGACAGGAGGATGGAGAAACTTTTTCCACGAATGTGGACCGACGACATAGCCGAACAAAGCCTGATCATCTCGCTTTTTTAAGCGATAGGTCCCGCCATCCTGCTCATCTGTATAGCCAACTGGTAGTTCAGCAACTCTGGTCAGCGTATCATACACAATTGCATTTTCACGGATGGTCGGCCCAACAACCTGGTACCCTTTGCTCATGAGAGCTACAAATAATCGCTGGAAATCCTCATACTCTACAATCACCTTGTCCTTAACCTGTAGGGAAGCTTTTGTCATCTTTTGATCACCTTCCTGTCTACTGCTACTGGAACGTTTCTTCTTTACCGCCTGCACCCTCAACCGGCATTCATCATTAGTATTAGCAAATTGAAATCACAATAACCTCAGATATATAGGCATGAAAATCACAAATCAATCACAAATACTTCCTTACTAAGGTATCTCACCTGGGGACTGGATATTGTCACATCCTCAATTTCCACCTTTGAAAACCACAAAAAGAACAACGACAGTAGGCACTTTGGGGAGTCATAAGTGCCAGTGGATACGCATAAAGTCCAAGACATGTTACAATAGCAGACACAAAGAATGAGTAATACCAGGTCAATGTAGAGAGGTGCTTGGAGCAAATAAAATATGCATGAGGCTAACTCACAAATCAGCAATGCTAACAACATCATAGATGAGGATACTGTACTTTATTCCCCAGGAAAACAGTTTGTGGGCATAGCCTCTACACCTGAGAGTCTAACGTCTTCTTCTGCCTTTAATGTCACCGACCGCTTACCCATTTTCAGCTACCTGGTCAATTCTAACCGCATACGCTGGTATCGCGTCATCATGCGCTTCTTCTTCCAATGCCACCGGGAGTTGTATCGCTACCAGCTCACTGCCCAGGAAGTGCGTGACACGGTACGTGCCACATTCGATGCCGAATACACCCTCGAACAATGTCAGAACGACCTGGCTGCCCTCAAAGAATGGGGCAATGTAACCACAATCTACGACTCAAGCAGGGCTACCTCCATCGCCAGCTTCCTCTCTCCGGCGCTGCTGTATCAAGCAACGCCCGAAGCGATCGCCATTGAGACCTTTCTCGATGAGCAAAATCGCGCAAGTACGGGCAAAGGCTCATTGCGCCAGGGAGACCTGCCACACCTGTGGAATTCGCTGCAGGTTCTTGACGAAAATTTATCTGGGGAGGGGAAGGAGCGCAGTGGAGCCGATATAGCGATGGGGGATGGGTCACTATCGCTTGAAACAACACCTACCCACAGCCGCGAAATAGCCGAGGAATGGCAGCGGGCGTTCGAGATATGGAATACTATGGCGCGTGAAGCCGCTCAATATCTTGCTAACATGCTTCAAGCTGCACAACAGGGACGCCCTGATTTTGAGGCGTACCAGTCCTATAAAGCAGCCGTTGTGGCTTATGTACATGGTTTTGCTCAAGCATTGACCCAATACAGTCGCCGCATTCGCACACTGCTCGCTGTGTGGAGCGAGACAGGGAAAAAAGAGCGCCTTGTTGAGATCATTGCCCAACATCTTGAACCACCCGCACCAACTCTAGAGAACAGGTCAACCCAGGACGAGTTACTGCAAGAAGCGTCCAACCAGGTGGAAGCGCTGATGAACTGGTTCGCCCTGGGGAAAAATGCCGATTCTTTCCGTCGTAACGCTCTCGCTGAGGTGGATAAGGTTGTACGTCGCGCCTCTGTACTGGCAGCATCTGCACGGCCAAACGCGAACTACGCAACCAACTTGCATTTGTTAGCTCAACAACTGTTACAGGCAAAAGATGGTGAGACCGCTCAACAACTTTTCAGTCTTGCTTTCGCCAATATGCTCCCCGTTCATCTGCCAGAAAGTCTTGCGGGCACCCCTGGCGCAACATATGATGCAAAAGAAGGCAGCGCATGGCAAGCGCCACCAACCGTCACCCTGCGCTTACGACCGATCAGTCGCGCCAATCGCGGGGAACATCCTCTAGAAGATCCAGTGATTGATAACCGTACCATCATTCGTAACCTGGTTCATCAATACGAGGAAAAGCGCCAGCAGGAACTCCAACGATTCACCCAGCTATTCTATACAGCCTACCTTGATTTTGGCATACTCCAGCAAATCACGATAGAAGAGCGTGCCGTCTTGTTGACAGTTATTGACGGCTGCCTGGGCGATGCACGCCGCCAATATCGCGCACCTGACGGTTCAGTAATTGTCCTGCTCAACCCGGATGAGCAAACATATACAGCCCTCCGCGCACCCGATGGCATTTTACTACTGCCGCGCTATTGTTTACAACGCGAAGAGATAGGAGAGGGGAGATCAGCGTAATGGAAGAGTATGAAGAACTGGCAGCAGCAGGCCGCGCCTCTCGCCTCTCAATGTCCCGCCAGCGCACCTATACGGCAGAGATCACGAAAGCACATGTAGCCTTGATGGAACGGGGAGTAATCCTCTCGAAACAGATTGATCTGTTTCGACTGGTGAATCGTCACTACTACACTCTGCAGAATTGGCACGACCAGAACACAGGCTGGCGTATACAGCGCGGCGCTACTGTCATTCGCCTGGTGCGACAACTTAGCGCAACCACACCCGGTTATGTGTACGATCGCCTGAAGGAACCAAGAGATTTTGCCTGCCTCACCTGGATTCTTAGCTTTGCTGAAAACCGCCAGCTTACCGGTCGTGGCAATGAGCAGCAATTCTTACTCTCCCAACTGGCCGAACATATTCAAGAGCAATCCCGTTCAGAGACAGATGGGGAGACAGCCTTCGATTTTCGCAGGCCAACAGATCGCTACAGCATTCAACGTGCCCTGCAATACCTGGAAGACATGGGAGGCGTGCAACTGATAGACGGGCAGACGAAGGAATGGGTCGAACAGTCAGCCGATGCCGACGTACTATACGAGTTCACCGACGTAATACGTTCTCTCGTTTCAGCATTCAACCCACAATTGTTGGCGATGGTCGCTACGCATCTCAACAATGAGGGAAAGACGTTGCAACCTACACTACTACAAAGTATAGTAGGGGATAATTTTCCTGTAATGGCCCTCAAGCCATTAGTGAGAGCCTGGCGTACGCTGCTGCTCGGCCCCGTATTACTCAGGTATGATGATCCTGAGGCATTTGCTGAACTGGTTGCACATTCCGATGAAGTAGCCAATGAACTGCTTGAAACATTTGGTTGGCTCCTCGACGTGAAACGCGATTACGCCTGTGTTGTGCGTGCCAGCGGCATGTCTTCAGGTCCAGTCACCAGTCTTACTCCCTTTGGCACCAGCGACCAGATGGCTGTGCTCATGTGTACCGCCATCCGCGAGCAAGTGACTACCGGTGCATGGCCCTTGCCCGATAAATACGGCTGTGTGCATGTAACGTCAGAAGACATGAACGCACTTTTTTATACTCTGCGTGAGCGTTATGGAGAGAACTGGGGCAATGAGGCTCGCAGCAAAGGTTCGCGCAGCTTGTTGAACGATGTCTACAAAAAGATGCGCCAGGCTGGCCTTCTGCGGGGGCCTGATGGCGCAGGCAATATGCTGATATTGCCGACGGCAGCCCGTTACAGCGCGAGCTATGAAAAAGCAGGACAGGAGCAAAAACCAGCGGGTAAAAATAAATCAAAGTCAATAGCCATAACATTACCCGGCCTGGATGAGTCAGAATGAAGATAACCACAAAGGTGGGGAGCGCAGCCGACATAGCGATGCGGGAGAAGTATGAAGGAAGAGGAATAACCATATGCAATACACACTTGATAGTTTTACAGAATGGTCTACATCGTCAAATGGAGCATCAGAGAAGACACTGGAACGTCAACTCGAGATGTTCGTCGAGATACTGCAAGCTCAGGCAGGAGGTTCGCATGGCTATCGCCTTCGCCGCATCATGCTGACAAATTTCTGGCTTTACGGACTGCAAGAATTTGAGATACCTCATGGACGACTCTTCCTCGCCGGGGAGAACGCCTCCGGCAAATCAACCGTTCTGACCGCGGCATTGCCCCTCGCCCTTGATGGCGATCTTCGTCCCAATCGGCTCGACACCTTCGGTGGTCGCGAACGGCATATGGAGTACTATGTTCTTGGCGGCAGCGAATCAGCTACACCCTATAGCCATGAGCGGCGTACATCCTATATCGCTCTTGAATTCGAATGGTGCGATCCGCACCATCCTCCCATCGCACCGGAATTCCGCCATCGTTGGGAGGAGAATGGAGAGCGCGAAAAAACGCGTTTCCTGACCATTGGCATCAGCCTTGCCGGGAATATCAATGCCAGCGATCACATACGCCCATTGCGCTTTTTGATTACCGATGGCTCTCGCCTGGGATACGATCTCCACACCGTCTACGAAACTGGCAGCAAGCAGGATAAACGCGCCTTCGACCACGCCCGATTCAAACAACAATTAGAGGGGCACGGCATTATATGTGATTCCCAGGCCGAGTATGAGCGCCAGGTAGCGCACTACCTGTTTGGCTTTGACGATGTCAAAGATTTTCAAAAACTCATTAACCTCTTGCTGGTATTGCGCCGCCCAAATCTGAGCAGCGAACTGAGTTTTTCGCGGGTCCATGACTATCTCAAACAATCATTGCGCAAAATTTCCGGTGAAACAACTTCACATGTCATAGGCACCATTGAACGTATCGATGCCATCCAGGCCGAAAAAGAACGCATTCAGGAGGCTTACAGTGCCGCCGAGCGCCTGCACCGGGCACAGCAGCATCTAGCTCTAAGTCGAGCGCAACTGGCGGCCTGCGAATATATCGCCACGCAACTGGTAGAGGATAGCGTGCAAAGCCGTGTAAACAGGCTGCGCAAGGACCTGCACACGGCAGACAATGAGCGCAGTAGAGCAGAAGAACGTTCACAAACGTTCCAGGCAGAATACTACCAGGTCAACAGCCAGATCAAGGTTCTTGAGGCCAGCGAGGGGCTTCAGTTCGCCAAACAACTGACTGCTGCCTCTGAACGTACACGCGAGGCACAGGCGCAAGCACAGCTTCAGGAAAGAAGCCTGGATGCCGCGCGCCAGTCCAGACAAACAAGTGCCGAGCGCCTGCGTCTCCAACTGGCCCGTTTTGAGACGATGAAAACCGAAAGCATTGCACACCTGCAAGAACTCAGCTCCTTGGCCCTGGAGGAAAGTTACTGGGAAGTCGCGGCTTTTCAATTAGAAGAAGCGCTTCGCCAGGTCAGCAGTATCTCTACTGAGACTACCTCCGCGCCAGAGGTGCCTCTGGTTATCACATCCCTACCAGGAGAGATGTCAGAAGAGCGTATTGCCTGGCTGCGTCATCTTGAAGAATTACATCGACAGCGAGAGAAGCTGGAAACACATGTGCTGCACGCTCGTAACCTTGAAACAACACGCTTCCAGGAATTAGATCAATCGCGCAATCGTTTTCAGTCTGCCGAGGATCGCTTTAATGAAACGCTGCTCATGCTCAACAACACGCTGGAGCAGTTCACTTCTCAGGAGTCCTTACAGCTACTGCAGGAAACGATACTATCGCAGGGCGATATGGGCAAAGTAGTAGAGGAGGATGACGCCTTACCTGATCGCGTGGTTGAGGAATGTACCTTTATACTGAACCACTATCGCCAGGCGATTGACAAGATAGAGGGCGAATTAATTCAAGAAGCAAACCAGCGGCAAACGAAACTGAATGAATTACAGGTGGTACAAGGGGGAATGATACGTGAGATCGAAGAAGCTACAGCCCTCTACGAGCAAAAACTGTCTGAACCAGAGTTCACACCCTTACGCTCGCCACGACACACCATTGCCCGGAAGAAACTCGCAGAGCATGGTATCATCGCCCTCCCACTCTACATGCTCCTTGACTTTACCCCCGACATTGATTGCGAGAGCGAGCAAGCGGGACGTATCGAATTCATGCTTGAGGATGCAGGCCTTCTGGATGCACTCGTTGTAGCTCCTACGCAAGTTACTTCTGCTGACGCATTGCTTGCCTCAGAAGGTCTGAGCGATTGCCGCCTGGATATTGAAGGCATCAAGTCGTTCGTCGATAGTCAACATTTAGCCATCAACCTGAATAAGGAACATCAAACAAACGGCCACGGTCCAACCAGCTTCTACGGGTTGCGCTTCGACACCTCGGTCAGTACCTCGCCAGATGGTGACAACCTGGACAGGGAGGATGGGTATGGGGAAGGGTGGGAACCAATCGTCACAACTATTCTGGCGGCTCTTGGACAGAACAATTTTCCAGGTGGGGAGGGGAGCGTATATCGAAGGAGTGGGGAGCGTCTGTCGAGCGGAGCCGACAGAGCGATGCGGGAGGGGCGGGAAACAAGGCTTTCGTTCAATAACGATGGCATCTGGACACACGGCCTGCTCACTGGTCGGGCAGGAGGTGGAAGCGCCAGCTGTATCGGTAAAACCACGCGACTACAGGTGCGCAAACGTGAACTCGATGAAATTACACGGCAACTCACACAACTTGACGACGAACTGCAAACGCTTACGCAGAGCATTGCGCACTATGAGGCGCAGTTAGCAAAGCTACAGGAGCAGCAAGCGCAGTTACGTAAGGTACTTCCTAACAGTGGTCTGGAGAAGATTTTCGCTGAACTTGAGCAGGCAAAACTGAACCTGGATAGCAACAGAAGCGCCTATCAGAAAGCGCATCTTCAGACACAGGAGGCACGGCAGAGTTTCAACAACCTGGTTGCCCGCTTAGAGCGAGATTGCAATGGCATCTCTCCCCTTGCCGGCGATCCTCAGCGCGTTCAGGATGCCCTGCTTAGTGTTATCAAGCTCAAAAATCAGGCCCAATCGTTGCTAACACAACTGGCGGGGTTAATCAATACCTGGGAAGAGTCCCAGAGAGCGCGCGAAGCACAGGCACATGCTGCAATCGACGAGCGCAATACAGCCCAGTTATATGAGCGCATCCGTTATCAAGCATTACAGGCACAGGCAGAAGAAGAAGAACTGCGCCGTATCGCTGAATTTTCTGATGCCGAGGAGTTGAGTGAACGATTACAAACATTACGTGTACACAACGAAACGCTCACCACAAATCTGAAAGAGGCGCAAGCCGATTTTATTCGTGCCGACGAGCGTGTCAACAACACGGCAAACCAGCTAACAGAAATAGAGGAGCGCCTGCAACAGGCACAATTTGAACGCGGCGAAAAGCAGTCACACTTTCTTGATCTGCTGGCAGCGTACCCGGTGGAGGACCTGGTGGCCCCGCAAAGAGCAATTGGAAGCGGCCTATCGAGATGCCTACAATGCGCTCTCTCGTACATTCAATCGCGAGCAACCGATCCTGCTAGAATATGGGCCAAACCTGGATGACCGGGGACTGGTGCTCTTCCTGAATGAAAATAAAAGCAAGGCAGTCGAACTACTTGAACTCTTGAGTGAGCGCATAGAAATGCAGAAAATGCTGCTCAACCAGGAAGAAACCAGGTTATTCGAGGATTTTCTTCTGCACGAAATCGCGGAGGCCATTCGTACATCCATCTTCGAAGCTGAAGAGTGGGTACAACAAATCAATAAAGTACTAAGTGGTCTCCCCATGATTGGCGAACACTATTCCCTCCAATGGAAGCCGCCAGCCGAGTATGATCTGGCAAAATTAGGCAGTCACCTCGCGCAACATTACAAACTTCTGCGCAAACCAACGCAAGCGCTGACACTGGAAGAAATGGAAACGTTAATGCATGCGTTCCGCCAGGAAATCGATTCGGTACGCCTGCGACAGCAGGAGAATGCCGATATGAACTTTATGGACGCCTTAGAGCAAGTTTTCGATTACCGTGAATGGTTCCACTTTGACGTCCTGGTCACACCTATCGGCGGGCAACGCCAGCGTCTGACCGACCGCGTGGCCGGCACCCGTAGTGGCGCAGAGCAGCTCTTTGCACTCTATGTTCCGCTCTTTGCAGCCCTCGGCGCTCTTTACCGCAGCGCCGCACCTGGAGCGCCAAAGTTACTTGCTTTAGACGAAGCTTTTGATAAAGTGAGTATCGCCAACACACAGCGTATTATAGAGTTCCTCGTCTCGCAGGATTTCCAGTGGATCATGACCGGACCACAAATTAGCGGAACTGGCGCGAAGATACCAGCCTGCGCGAGATACCTGATGATCCATGAAAAAGGCTCACCAATAGCCACAGCTTCAGCTTCTTTCTGGAGCGATAATCAATCGCTTTAGCCAGAAACTCGTATGGAGTCACAGGTGAGTAATCAACCAGGCCAGCAGGCCGCCCAAAAAGCAGCCGAATTCTTCAACCAGGCGAGTTTATCTCGCCTGGTAATCAAACTGCATGAGAAGTATATTGAGGTAGGGCAGGTAGGAGGACAGGTTATCCTACAGGATGCCACTGCTAGTGAACGTCGCGACATCGCCAGCTTTCTCAGCAGGCCTCTTTATCCCGATCCAACGATCAAAGTCAAGCTTAAAGATGTCGAAAAGGCACTCAAACACAGTTTCAACTGCACATTACTCGACATGCTGCGTGCCTACTACCCAGATCAGGCGCTTATAACCCATGCGGAGCAGCGAGCCAACCACGCCACACACCAGGCACATTTTCGCTCCGCCTTGACGTCGATCACAGCAGAACTTCCCGAAGCATCACGCGGACGATACTGGCTGGAACGAGGCTTGCATGGCCAGGAGTGGCTCTTCTCTCGTTTCAAGAATGCGCGGGCAGAGGAGCAGGAGCAACAACTTCAACTGGTACGTTACATCGCCAACTTACTAAACCATTTGCCGCAACCAGACACTCCCGAACGGTTAGCGCTCTTTGCCCAACGTACCAGCGGCGACCCACACACGCTTGATCCTGATAGACCCGCTGGCCGTCTCTTGCTTCTCGCCCTCAATGATTTGAGCCACAATACAAAAGATATCACCCTGACTCAACGTGATCGTGCGCAAGAACTGCGCCTCTATAGCGAAGCAGGATTACTGGTGGATACCATTTCGTCCAGTGTGGCTGTCTTCAATCTTGCGAGCGCCATCTATCGCAGTGGTGTTCCTGACCAACTTCCAGTAGTGGCAGCTCAACGAGTACTCCTCCTCCCTTTAAGCCAGTTGCTCGAGTGGCAGTATAGTTCACCTTCACAGCCACATATTTATGTCATCGAAAATCCCCAGGTTTTTGAAGAGGTTGTTTCAGCATTAAGATCAGATCAACCTTTACCCACCTGTGTCTGCACATCAGGCTGGCCCAGTAGAGCAGCGCTGGTGCTACTAGACCAGTTCATAGCAGCATCTCCCGACAATATGCTCTATTATAGCGGCGATTTTGACCTGAAAGGGCTACAGATCGCCGCATACCTCATGGCCCGTTACCCTGCCCGCTGTCACCCCTGGCGCTTTGACCCAGCTTCCTATACCCTTTCCCTCCAATCTAGAACGGAGGTCGGACCTACAACCGCACCTCCTCGCTCAAGCGAGTTAGACACGCTAGGCACCCTCCCGGCTATCTTTGCTCCATTAGTAGCAAAGATGCAAGAGAAAAAAGCATGGTCCTATCAAGAAGGTATTACCCATTTGCTGGTAGAGGATATTTTGGGGTGTGGTGCTTGATCCCCTGACAATCGCGAACGCTGCAATCGTACCTTCAGAACAAGAAAATCAATCTTCAATCTAATAAACGTTTCAGATGATTAGAGATTTGGGAAAAGTTGCTGCATCTCGTGATATACTAAAGGATGTTACTGTATGAAGGTCATCTTCCTGCTGAGCAAATATTCCCACTATTGCATTTGAACCAGCGGACAAAGTTCCGCCCACTTTTTTTTGTCTGAATTGCATATGTTCGGTACACAATGTAGTGAGACGAATTCGTCTCACTACACTTTGACTTGAGCACCAATGCTCCTATCAGCCGAAGACTTTCGCTCAAAGCCACACCACCTATTGATTGTGCCATCTAGAAAGGAAACGCGGGTGATTCCTTCAAAAAGGAAAAAGTCTAAAGTAGTCATTGCTCTCGATTCATGGAAAGCTAACTTACTCATCTTCATACGTATCATAGGCCTGCTGCGTCCTCACTGGATACCAACGCTCGGCACGGTGATTAGTATGGGACTCTCCACAGGTTTTGCGCTCATAGTACCATGGTTACTCGCATGGGTAATCGATACGGGACTTCAGCACGGCCAATTCAGTAGCCTTCTCCTTGCCACGGCTGCAATCCTTGTTTCCAGTTCACTGAGGGGTCTTTTCGCCTATGGACAGGGATATCTTTCCCAGGCAGTTTCGAACCTCGTAGCCTATGATCTACGCAACAGCCTCTACGATCACCTGCAAACGCTCAGTTTCTCATTTCATGACGAATCAGAGACTGGCCAGCTTATGTCGCGCTTAACAGTCGATATCGAGGCAGTACGTAACTTCATTCCCATGGGGCTGTTGCGCGGACTGCTGGCCCTGGTAACCTTTGGCGCCGTCACGATGATACTTTTTCGACTCGACTGGCACCTGGCACTCGTGACCATGATCTGCGTCCCGATCCTCATATTGCTCTCTATCCAGGTGGGCCGACGTCTGCGTCCAATATGGCAAGATGTGCAGAATGAAACGGGGGCGCTGGGAACAGTAATGCAGGAGAGCCTGAGCGGTATGCGTGTCGTGAAAGCCTTCGCCCGCGAAGAGTTCGAGATAGCCAAATACGAGGCCAAAAACCGCGAGGTGAGAGCACTCAACATGAGTGCCATGCGACTATCGGCATGGAATCAGCCGCTGATGGTTCTCGTACTCAACATAGTCACAGTACTGATCATATGGATAGGAGGCATTGCGGTAATCGGTCATCAACTCAGCCTCGGTGTGCTTGTAGCCGTCACGCAATACATACTCTTGTTGGGCACTCCTGTGCGTTCCTTCGGCTACATGGTCACCTGGTTTATGCGCGGCCTCTCAGGTGGCATACGCATCTTCGGTGTGCTTGATACTCAGCCGGCCATCACCGATGCACCTGGGGCAAAAGCGTTACAACGGGTGCAGGGCCATGTTCGCTTTGAAGACGTTACCTTTGCCTATGGAAACGGGCCAGAAGTACTACAAGAAATCACGATAGATGCACAACCAGGTCAAATAATCGCCATTCTGGGCGCTACGGGTAGCGGTAAAAGTACGATATTGCACCTGCTGCCTCGCTTCTATGAAGCCGCAAGCGGTCGTGTCTCGATCGATGGAAAGGATATACGCGAGGTGACTCAAACTTCTCTGCGACGCAACGTAGGGTTGGTATTACAGGACGTTTTCCTGTTCAATGCGACGCTGCGTGATAACATCGCGTACGGTGTTGCCAATGCAACCGACGAACAGATCATTGCAGCTGCCAAAATAGCGCGCCTCCATGATTTCGCTAGTGGATTGCCAGACGGTTACGATACCTGGGTTGGTGAACGTGGCGTGACGCTCTCAGGCGGTCAGAAACAACGCGTGGCTATAGCGCGTACACTGCTCCTTAACCCCCGCATACTCGTGCTCGACGACTCGACTTCGAGCGTTGACATGGAAACAGAGTATCTCATTCAGCAAGCCCTGGATGCGGTAATGCGAGGCCGCACCACCTTTGTGGTCGCATCTCGCCTGCGCACAATCAAAAGCGCCGATCAGATCCTGGTGCTGGAAAAAGGCAGGATTGTAGAACGTGGAACCCATGAGACGCTGCTCGCACAAGGCGGCCCCTATGCCAGGCTCTACGATTTGCAGTTGCGCGAGCAGGAAGAATTTGAAGTACGCATGTTGACCTCTTCTCCCGAACAGAAGCGGGAGGCAATACGATGAAACAAAGCTCTTACACCATCCATGGCCGGCGCCACCGCTGGCGCGAAAACAGCCTGGAAGGAGCAGACGAGAACGTATCAAAGAATTTTGACTGGTACATCATACAAAAATTCGGTCCTTACGTCGCCCACTACAAGGGCTGGACCCTGGTGAGTGTGGCTCTAATGTTGCTCTATACAGCGCTCAACCTGGCAAACCCCTTCCTGATAGGCGTGGCCATCGACCAATCCATCAGCCATAATGATTTGAGAGGCCTCGCAATTACCGTAATCGTTCTGATCATCGTAAACATCTTGATGTGGCAAGCGCAGTACTGGCAGGTATGGACGATGTCATGGGCCGGGCAGCAAATACTCTACAACCTCAGTTCCGACATGTTCACACATCTGCAGCGACTTTCACTCAGTTTCTACGACCGCACACAAATCGGACGTGTCATGTCACGTTTGCAGAGCGATATAGATGTGCTAGAGTCGATGCTGAGTTCCGGATTGCTCTCGATGCTTGGTTCACTCGTATCCCTCATAGGAATCATAGTAGCGATGCTCCTGATGAATGTAACACTGGCCTTGCTCTCATTTACGGTCTTGCCAACCATGTTCCTGATCGCCGCTTTCTGGCAGCGCTCCGCTCAGCGTTCCTTCAGGCGAACACGCGCCGCTATCTCGGTGGTCAATGCAACGCTGCAAGAGAACATTTCCGGTATGCGCGTGATCCAAAGCCTTGCGCGAGAAGAACGCAACCGCACCGAGTTTGACGAGCTAAATGCCTATAACCGCGATACCAATCTTGAGGCCAGCCGCGTAGCAGCGCTCATTTTGCCCCTTGTGGAGGTCGTGGCTGCCATGGCAATTGCGATTACGGTCCTCTATGGAGGCGTGTTGGTATCACAGGGGACCCTCAAAGTGGGTGTTCTTGTCGCGTTCACCCTCTATATCAACCGTTTCTTTGACCCTATCCGCGAAATAAGCCAGCAGTACACGCAACTGCAAAGGGCAGGTGTCGCTGCCGAGCGTATCTTTGAAATCCTGGATACGCCTGTCGACATAGAGGACAAGCCCGACGCGCAGAAGCTGCCTCAGATACACGGTGAGGTGAAGTTCCGTGATGTAACCTTCGGCTACACCCATGACCTGCCAGTGTTGAGGGACTTCAACCTGCAAATGAAAGCTGGTCAGACTGTCGCTATTGTAGGGCCGACCGGTGCAGGAAAAAGCACCATTGCCGGGCTGCTCGCGCGTTTCTACGATATCCAGGAAGGTTCAGTGCTGATCGATGGCTACGATGTGCGTGACGTGACGCAGCACTCCTTGCGCAGCCAGATCGGGGTTGTGCTACAAGAGCCATTTTTGTTCACCGGCACAATCCGTGACAACATACGCTACGGTCGCCTCGATACAACCGATGAAGAGGTAACAGAAGCTGCTCGCGCCGTGGGAGTACACGACCTGATCACACAACTACCGCAGGGTTATGAGACACCCATCCGTGAACGAGGTCGTAATCTCAGTGTGGGCCAGCGCCAACTCATCTCATTCGCCCGCGCGCTGCTGGCCAATCCGCGCATACTGATTCTCGATGAGGCCACGGCCAATATTGACACCTTTACGGAGTTACTGGTACAGCAAGCCTTAAAACGATTGTTACACGGACGTACTGCTCTCGTAATTGCTCACCGTCTCTCAACCATCAAGGGAGCCGATAGCATCGTTGTGCTGCAGGGAGGCCGTATCGTAGAACAAGGCACACATGCCGAGCTTCTTGAAAGGAACGGCATATATGCCTCACTGTACGCAATGGGTTTCCGCCATACCTAGTAAAAATAGCTCATCCGTAGGGGCCGATTATGTAGTTTCAAAAAATAATGCGGATGATGAAATCGGCCCCTCCACTGTCACCCTGAGCGAAGCGAAGGGTCTGTCGCCCTGGGCAGCGAGATGCTTCGCTGCGCTCAGCATGACAGTGCGGTGACCCATACGGCTTCCTGGATCAATTTGTTAAATTGCATTATCACGCACCCTCCTGTCCTCAGACTTCTCCACTCGGACCAATAACAGTGGGCGAATCCTTCTTTCTGTAATGCGCGGCGCTACGCTTCCTGTCAGAAGAGCATCCAGGCCAGTCCGCCCGTGGCTGGCCAGCACGATCAGGTCAACGTTCAAGCGTTCGGCGAGGTTGAGCACCTCATGTACAACTTCGCCCCGCAGGATTTCAGCACGAGCTATGACTCCTTCCGCCTTGCAGCGAGCGATGATCTGTTCCAGGTACTCCGCTGCGCCTTCCTGGGACAGGTCAAGGACCGCACGCATGGTTGTTGGAAGCAACAGGCCTACCACGGCCTGCTCGCCGGTGAGAGTTCCAGGAGTTGGGATTACCAATACAAGGTGCAGTTCCGCGCCAAAAGCTTGAGCTATCGTGATGGCAGCAGGAAGTGCAGGCTCGTGAGCAGCTGTTCCATCGAGCGGGACGAGGATGCGTTGGAGATTGAAAGGACGTACAGTATCATCCATGGCCATGCGTACACATGATGACCAGGTCCGAGTTCATCTCCTGAGCATGCTGGAAGATGCTGCGTGCTACATTACTTCCTTTGTCCTGGTGCACATGTATTGCAACCGCAATAGCAGAAGAGCGCAGTCGTGTCGCAATCTCTTCGAGATAGGCCTGCGCTTCGGCAGCATCCGACAGGTGTTGCTCTCCATGTATGGTTGTTGGAGGATGCTGCTCCAGGATATGCAACAATGTCACCTGTGCGTGAAAGCGGCTTGCAATCTGTTCAACTACAGGGAGCACTGACGCCGCGAGTTGCGAGCCGTCGAGCGGAACAAGGAAACGGAGATTGCCCTGTTTTGCATGTTGTAGCATTATATTCCTTTCAGACTGCTGAGCGAAGCTAGACGCGATAGCGTCGTTGCAGTCTGTCTTTCAAGAAGCGACAGCGCTATAACATCAACCTCCTGCAGGGGCTCAATGTATTGCGCCCGAGAATATCTGGTACAACAGAAAGATGTTGAGCGCGATGATCAGCCCTGCAACAATGCTCGCAAGTACCGTCGTCAGCCAATGGTTCACCAGTCCACCCATTATACTCTCCCGCTGGGTGAACAGTATAAGAGGGACAAGGGCAAATGGAATACCAAAGCTGAGGATCACCTGGCTTATGACGAGCGTTCGTGTTGGCTCCAGTCCAATTATGATGACAATCAGCGATGGCAGCATAGTAATGCTGCGCCTTATCCATACCGGGATACTCCGGCGCAGAAAGCCCTGCATAATAATCTGACCCGCCATCGTACCAACCGTTGTGGATGACAGACCAGATGCTATCAGCGAAATGGCAAACACCCAGCTTGCGGCCTGTCCCAGTAAAGGGGTAAGCGTCCTGTAAGCCTCTTCTATCGTGCCGATTTGGCTCAGGCCTGCGCTATAGAATGTCGAAGCTGCCATAATCAACATGGCCGCATTGACACATCCTGCCAGGCTCATCGCAATGACGATGTCAATCCTCTCAAAACGAGCTAACTTCTTGAGCAGACGCGGCGAGCGAGTTACAATGCGCCCTTGCGTCAGAGCTGAGTGTAGGAAGATGACGTGCGGCATTACTGTCGCGCCGAGAATTCCCGCGGCCAACAGGATGCTCTCAGTACCGTTAAATTGCGGGACAACGGCGTGATATGCGATAACTCCCCACGCGGGCCGGTCAAGGATCGTCTCAATTACGTAGCATAATGCAATCACTCCGACCATAGCTGTGATTACTGCCTCCATTGCCCGGAAGCCGTAACGCTCCAAACCCAGGATGGCAAACGTCACGAAAGCTGTCAAGATACCACCCCACAGAAGTGGGATATGGAACAGTAACTGGAAACCAAGAGCTGCTCCCACAAACTCAGCCAGGTCTGTTGCTATAGCCACGATTTCCGCCAGTATCCACATACCCCAGACAATGAGTTGTGGAAAATGCTCACGACACAACTCGGCAAGATTGAGGCCCGTGGCAATACCGAGCTTGGCCGAAAGCATCTGGATGAGCATAGCCATCAGGTTACTTACCACAATGACCCAGAGCAGCAAATAACCAAAGCTCGCGCCCGCTTGAATATTCGTCGCGAAATTCCCCGGGTCAATATAAGCCACGCTGGCAATAAACGCTGGGCCGAGAAAAGGCAGCAGGCGACGAATGATCCCTTTCTTGCTCTTTCCGCTAAGTACATCATCAGCTGCACGAATGGTACTGGCATCGCCACGCCCGATTTCAGTCGTGGTTTTCGGAGTTTCAGATGACATATTGATGTGTTCTCCTCACAAGAGGTCGCGCAGCATCTATCCATGATCGAGACTACAGGGAGATAAGCATAAATATTTTTGTGCCGTAATCGTTAACTCCATTCTGTCACATCCTTGCAAGACATTGCCTCGCCAACTTCGACACCCGGTAATACGCCCTGGCAGACAGCAGGCGAATAGAAACCTGGTCGCCCTGATGGGGGGAAATCCCCTGGATACCTATCATATCAATGCTCAACAGACATTCCAGGAAGCTGAACACCTCTTAGAGCAAGCAGCGGTTAAGTCGAGTAAAGAGTGGTTGCAAGAGTGGATCAATCTTCAGATTGACCAACTACTGCCCCTGCGTGGTTCTGTGGACGAAATGACCGCCGTGATCGAGAAGGCTCAAGCTATAGTGGAGCAGCATAGCACAGCAGAGCAGCGCGGCCAATTCTTTCAGGCGGTGGTAGCACGAGATGCCATGCGTGATCGCTATACGGCATCGGAAGAAACGGTTTCATATTGCCGCGAGTCCCTGGCTGCACTCCAGCAAACAGGCAGCAAAGGTTTGATAGGATTTGCGCATTTTATTCTGGGAAATCGCCTTCTTTGGTCAGGTCATCTTGCTGGGGCGGAGCAAGAGATGAGCGCGGCTATGTACATAGCGGAACAGATCGGGCACACCTCGCTGTTCGTCCGCTGCCTGACATTTTTTACCGCTCGTATTCAGGCGACTTGGACAGGTCGAAGAGGTTCGAGGCGTCATCTCTCGTGCGCTGGCTGTACCAGAAGCGAAGAATATCGCTATTATCAAAGGGCATCGAGCGTGGATAGCATGGCGCGATGGCAACCTGATCGAGGCCGAGGACTATGGTCGGGCTTCATTAGAGGAGAGGCAACCCCAGCGAATTGTCAACCCGTTTCAATGGATAGGTGTATGGCCTCTCATAGGCGTTGCGCTAGTTAAAGAGAGACTCGCCGATGCAATGAACTATGTACATATGCTGCTTGATACCTCGCAGCAACCTCCTCCTGAACAGGTAAGTACACTCCTTGAATCGGCGCTGCAAGCATGGAATGCTGGACAACAGGAGGAGGCGCGAGATCTCATCCAACAGGCAGTGCCTCTCGCTGAGCAGATGGGCTATCTCTAATCGTCTCCTTTTGCTTCAGATGCAAGCAGAACTCTGTGCGTTAATCGGGGAAGTTACCCGACGCACTTCCAACAGCATATGGTGTAGAGACGTCGTACATCACCATCATATCCATGCCCCAGTTTGCATGTAGGAAATTGTGGCAATGGAGCATCCAGATCCCCGGATTATTCGCGACGAAAGCGACATCGTAGGTTGCGTGAGGTGGAACCAGGACCGTGTCCTGCCGTACAGGGCTTCCTGTGAGTGGCTTCCCATTCTGATCAAGGACCGTAAAGACGTGCCCGTGCAGGTGCATCGGATGATACAGGTTCGTCTGGTTGTCGAAATGGAGCTTGATGAGTTGCCCTTTCTTAACCATAATCATGCCGGTATTGGGAAAGACCTTCCCGTTCATCGTGTAGGTCATACCCATGCGTCCAAGCGAGGTCCCAAGCTGGTTCCCAAGCACGATGTTATACGTTGCATCGAAATGACTCTGAAGTGTGATTGGATCAGGTGCTGGCGTTCCATACGTCGTGAGATCGAACCACTTCGTAATCGCGGGAAGCCTTGTGGGCACCGACCCCTGACCCATGACCAGGGCAGGAGCACGCACGTAGCTTTGACTATCATCGGCAGTCACCAGTGCGACGGAGCCATGCGAGGGCATTTGAAAGTAGAGGTCGTAGCGCTGGGCCGACCCTATGGGCAATGGCGTGCCATTGAGCCATTGCGGACCATTCAGATCGTGCCCATCCAGTGAAACCACCTGAAATGGCGCGCCAACGAGTGTGACGAGTTGCGGATTTCCTGACGGTGTCTCAGCGGTATTGACGATGCGCAGGCGCACCCACTGACCCGAGCGGGCTATCTGGTTGAGCGTCCCGCCGGTGGTATTCATCGTATAAACCGTTTGATTGTTCGGTCCATCCCATACATGGAGCGCAACGCTATAATCGACATCCGCGTGGAGTGTTGGTGTCGCAGGGTCCACAATCAGCATGCCGTAGAGGCCGTTAGTGGTCTCTTCAAAGCTGAACTGGTGCGAATGATACCAATAGGTACCAGCATCCAGGGCAATGAAGCGGTAGACATATGTTTGGCCTGGTTTCACCGCGTCCTGGGTGACGCCTGCCACCCCATCGGCGGAGTTGGGAACGCGCACGCCATGCCAGTGAATGGTTACACCAAAAGAGAGGTGATTGACTAAAGTGACAACGATCTCGTCACCTCGCCGTACACGCAATGTCGGTCCAGGAGCAGTCCCGTCGAAGGTCCAGGCTGGCACTGTGATGCCTGAGCCGAGGGTGAGCTGCCCAGGCTGAACGGTGAGGGTGAAATGATCTACGTGGGCTGCCGTTGCTGGAGCTTGCAACTGCGTCACGGAGATAGGCGCACCTGCCATGCCCATGTTCACGGAAGTGGGTACACCCTGCCCCGCTACTATCCGCGGAGTTTGCAACGCAGCTACGGCGGCGGGCGCGGGAGATGGCGCTAACGCTCCGATGAAAAGAGCGCCGGCGACTATCCCGGCAATGGTACTCACGGCAGGTGCAAGCCAGTGTGGATTCTTCCGGCTGATCCGGTGATAGTTTTGCAACACCGTTCCGACGCTGGCAATAAAGGCTAGCATAATAATGCCAAAAGGAATCACATCTCCGACAAAGTGCCCATACCCTCCTTGAGGGTCTGTCTTTGGTTGAGCCAGACTTTGAATGACAAAAGGCTGAGCGAAGAACAAGTAGAAGATGTAGATGCCTGATAGGAGGCCGAGCGCTTGCAGCCAGCGGATCCCGGTCGTGACAAGGATAGTAGTGACCAGGAGTGACGCGGCGAAGATAACAATATCGCGACTCGGCGCGCCGCTCCCGATCTCAATCGCGACCGCACCTCCTATGGCTCCAAGGGTTGCTATCAGACGCAGGCGACACAGGCGACCATGGTGATGGCAATGATGAGCACACTCCCGATAAAGTGACCATACCCGCCATGGGGATCTCCCCTGGGATTGGCCAGGCTTTCAATGACAAAGGGCTGGGCGAATTGCAGATAGAGGCAAAAGACGCCTAGCAGGGCGCCGATCACTTGCAGCCAGCGAATAATTGTACTATTTCTGCCTCTTACGATTGCTGTCTGGATCAGGCTCTGACTCTGACAACATCATGAGAAGAAGAGGCACAAGCGCTGCCCATTCTCGAAAATAACACACTTCCCCGCTGGTGAACAATTGTACCTTGCCTCGCCACTCGGTCTGATGAGCCCCTATCTCTTCTTCCCATACACGTACCGTAAACAGATGAGAACGAGGACGCACGTTCGGCGTATCCATGCTCATGCACTCCCTCTCGCATATTCGCCGCAGAGCAACGATGTGTTCTGCTAGGATGTTGACGTTGTTGTTCATCTTGAAAAGAGTGTAGGACATGCACCGTTGCCAAACCGTTGCTTCCAAGCGTTCCTTGATGAATGTCGGTAAGTGAGGAGCGTTCCCTTGAAATGGATTACTTGCATGAGAGCGAACAATCGTGGGAAGAGAAGAAAAGTCGTTGTTTTGTGGCATAGATTACTGTTTCGACAACCGAGAAGACGGCTTTTGCGCGCAGTGTCCCGTTCAGCTTGGATACGGATTTTTAAAATTAGTCAGTACTGACTTTGGAGTATTGCATTTCTCCACCTGTTTATGATATAATTCACGTATAGTCAGTACTGACTTTGGAGTCAACGTTACATGCATAAAATTCTTTTGCTGCTAGGTCTATTGTTGCGCAGGCCATTGCATGGCTACGAATTGCACCGGATTGTGCGCGCTCACGGAGAGTTATACGCCGATCTCAAGAAAGGGAATCTGTATTACTTACTCGACCGCCTCGCCGCCGAGGGCTATCTGAAGGTGCAGGCTGAGCCAGGGACTCGTGGGGCTCGCGGTGAACGAGTGATCTACGAACTGACCGACCAGGGCCGCGCCCGGTTCAAAACATTACTGCGCGAGGTCCTGTTGACCTACGAGCCTGCCCATACGGGAGTCGACACCGCCGTTGTCTTTCTCGCAGGCATGCCAACTGCCGATGGCTTCCACTTGCTGGAGGAACGTCGCCGCATCGTTGCAGAGCGCCGTGTGATCGTGGCTGCGGAGCTGGCTCCCCTCACGGAGAACAACCCTCTCGAACATATCGCGGGCGACCACCTGCTCAGTCTGATTGATGCCGAGCTTGACTGGATTGACCGTTCATTAGCCTACTTGCGCGAAACTGGTTGGACAAACACGCCGGAGGTGCCCATGCAACATACATTAGCGAAGGAGATCAATCAAGAGCACGAATCCCCTTAGCGTTTCCTGGGTGTGCAACTGAACTAAACTCAAGAGAGCGTAGAGCCCGGGCAGAAGAGTCCACATTCGCTTGGAATTACTGAGAGTCTTTTTCCTTCTCTATCTACTGATAACCTGTCAACAGGACGACATGTTGATAGAATAGATTCTTGTTGCCAAAAGTGGGAAGAAAAAGACGAATCACACTCTGAAAAGGAGGCAATCGCTATGAAAGAAGCTTCTAAAAGAGGCAATCGGTCATCTACACCATCCGCTATCCGTCCACTTCTGCTGGGCTTACTCATCCTGGCTGTTGTGGCAGCTATTCTTGTCCCTTTGTACATCGTGCGAAACACCATGATCTCGCAGCTCGCTGGACCTCCAACAAACGTCGGCACACATGCGCAATCTGCCGCAGTAAGGCCGGGATTGCTCGCTAAGTTTGTGTGCCAGATCACCTCCACCGCGGCGAACAACCGTATGAATGGGCTTATCTTGAAGGAAAACAGCGATGGCTCGTATTCGTCCACGGGAAGCAGCGTGAGCATCCAATGGGACCCGAACCGGTCACTGACCATGGGAAGTCGCCAGGATGTTCATTAAGAAGCCATCCTCCAGGTGAGCGGGTCGGTCGATAACGAAGGAATAGTCCACGCCGATCAGATCGTGATCCTGACGGGAGTGGTCACCGTTCGTTGAGGAGGCAAAAGCCATACTATCCTACGCCATTACGAGCGCGACTGGTTGGGTCATGATCGTGCTACTGGTCGCCACGATCATCTATCCATTCCTGCTGCACAGCGGGATTCTCGGCCCGGTTCAGCCCTTTCTGAAACGCATGCGGTTCCATTACTGGCTGGGGTACAGTATTGCTGGAATCGTGCTCATCCACTTCTGGGTTCCGATGAGTGCCGGCCTTGCCGGACGGACCAATGCGCTTGGGCTGGATCTGGCTACGGTGGCCTTGTTTTTGATCTTTAGGCAGGTGATGCTGGGGCGACAATTACGCTGGCCCAAGCTCTCCAAGCGGCGAGTGGTGAGGCGCTGGCACTTCTGGGTCATGATCGGGATCGTCGCCTTCGTTCTCGGCCATGTGGCCCTCAATAGTGGAACCATCCAGTCGCTCATCGGGCGATAATCTGCTCATCCCCGTAAACCGCTACAAAGGGACAAACTTACCTATGTGCATATGCCATAGTTGCTCTCTCAAGTAGAGAAGGAGAATAGAGATGTTCACTACACTGCTCCACAGAATCACGGATTTCTCCTCGTCGAAACGGGGAAAGTTCGTGGTGATCGCGCTCTGGCTGGTCATCGCCCTTGCTATCAAGGCGGCGGCTCCCAACCTTGCAAGCCTGTACGATACGAGCGCCAATCAGCGTCTCCCCTCTACCGCCGATTCTCAGGTGGCCACTCGCCTTCTCCTCAAGGAGTTCCCCACGAGCCGCGGACTCCCGGCGATCATCGTGTTTCACGATCCCACGGGACTGAACGTGGATGACCGTATTCGCATACACCAGGTCAGCGATTGGTTGACCTCCGATCAGAAGCCGTCCCTGGTTGGCGAGGCGCTCTCGGTGTTCACTGTGCCCCAGGCCACCAGCCAGCTGCTCTCAGCAGATGGCACGACGATGATCATCATCCTCAGCCTGAAAGGAGCATCACCGACTTCGCAAGCGCTCTCGCCAGGCCAATTGCATGCGATTACTACCATCCGGCACTACCTCGCGGACACGACTGCGCACTCCTCCCTGCAAGCGAATCTGACCGGTCCTGCAGGCATCGTTGCCGACCTGCTCGGCGTCTTTGGCTCGGTTGATCTCAAGCTGCTCCTGGCGACCGTCGGACTGGTCTTTGTCTTGCTCATGCTCCTCTACCGCTCTCCTCTGCTCGCGCTCCTGCCTCTGCTTGCCGTCGGCCTGGCCAACGTGGTGATCACCAGCCTGCTCGGTTTGAGTGCGAGGGCGGGGCTTTCCGTCGCGCAGATGTCGGCGGCGATCGCCACGGTCTTGCTCTTTGGTGCCGGGACCGACTATAGCATCTTTATTGTCTCGCGTTTCCACGAAGAGCTGGAGCGGGTGCAAGACAAGCACCTCGCGATGCAGCAGACCATGTGTGCGGTGGGGGAAGCGATCACTTCCAGCGCGGGAACCGTCATCCTGGCGATGTGTACGCTACTCTTTGCCGCGCTTGGCCTGTATACCTCACTCGGGCCAGCGCTGGTGATTACCGTCATCGTGATGCTCCTGGTCGGCCTCACCCTGGTTCCCGCACTGCTCGTCTGGCTTGGCCGCGCAGCCTACTGGCCGTTTGTGCCGCGTTATCAGCCCGAGCAGGCCCCTTCCACGTTCGTGCGTTCACCACGTGGCATCTGGGGGCGGCTTGGACAATGGACCGTGCGGCATCGTGTGCTGGCGGTGGTGGGGAGTACGATCTTCCTGGTCGTACTCGCGCTGGGCAACATCGGCTCCCAGCCGAGCTTGAACACGCTCAAAAGCTTTCGTGTGGCAGGCGACTCCACCCGCGGCTACGAGATCTTACAGCAGCATTTCTCTCCTGGCGCGCTCGCGCCGACCACGGTGCTGATCCAACTGCAGGGAGCAACCCCCGATGCTTACGGCCACCTGGCCCAGCTTGATGCGGTAACCGCTACGTTGCAACAGCTCCCCGGCATTGCAACGGTACAAGGACCTACGCGGCCTGATGGAAGTACCCCGACACTTGATCCCGCCACCCTGCAGGCCAGTATCGCTGCGCTGCCCGCCAACGTGCGCGACGCCATCCGAACCGGGAAGTCACTCCCTCCCTGCAACGGTTCTCCCTGCCCGCACTACGGCCCGCAGTTTTTTGCAACGGTTGGTGCCTATGCCGCCAGTACACAGTATGTCTCGCCGGTTAACACCACCGTGCAATTGTCCGTTGCCTTGAAGGACGACCCGTACTCGTTGGCAACTATCGATCGTCTTCCTTTGCTGCGTGCTACGCTGACCCGGGCCCTGGCGGCCAACGGACTCGGTAGCGCCACCTTCCATCTTGCCGGGCAGACCTCGGAGCTTGCCGATACGCTCATCTCGAACCTGCGCGACACCTTGCTGATCGTGCCTGCCGTGCTCGTCCTGGTCTTCCTCGTGCTGGCGTTACTGCTGCGCAGCCTCATCGCGCCGTTGTACCTGCTGGCAGCGGTCACGCTCAATTTTCTGGCGGCTATTGGCGCGTGCTCCTTCTTTTTCCAACGCATTCAGAGAGCTGATGGTTTCTATTACGCGATTCCGCTCTACACCTTCATTTTTCTTGTGGCACTGGGTGCAGACTACACCATCTTCCTGATGTCACGGGTGCGCGAGGAAGGACGACGGCGTGGTCTTGAGACTGGCGTTCCCTTTGCCGTCGCGCGCACAGGTGGGGTCATCACGTCCGCCGGCTTGATCCTGGCCGGGACCTTCCTCGTGCTTACCACCCTGCCCCTGACTCTGCTCTACCAGCTCGGCGTCGCGGTGGCCGTTGGTATCCTGATGGATACCTTTCTCGTGCGTGGGCTGCTCATCCCGGGAGTAGTATTGCTGCTGGGCAAATGGAACTGGTGGCCTGGGCGCACCGAAACGGCGCAAGAGGAAACACACGAGAGACCACCCCACGCCTCGTCAGCAGTGGCGTCGAGGCAGCAATAGTCACTGTTAGTCACAGAGACAGAGGAAGAAATTCCTCCAGGAGGATACAGAAATGTTTATGAGAGAGAGAAGCTCCAAACACACCCAGTGTCCATGCGCTGCGCTCTTCTTCTTGTGCCTGATCTCGCTCGGGCTCCTCGCGGGCTGCGCAAATACCCCCGCTTCCAATGCAGGTGCAACCCGGCCGATCCCCACCAGCCCATCGTCCATTCCGACGGTAGCGATTACTGCCATCGATTACGGCTACATCATGCCGGAGACGATCACTGTCCAGGCGGGGCTGGTCGATTTCGCAATGGTTGATAATGGCACGCAGCCCCACCAAACACAGATCGCTCGTCTGAAACCAGGAATCACACAAGACAAAGTGCTCGACGAACTGGTCACGAGAAGAAACCAGGCGGCGGCATTCTCCTTGCTAACATTCGTTGGCGGTCCCGACATCGTCTCACCCGGATATGGACAGGAGACGATCTTGACCCTATCGGCAGGGCGGTATGTGCTGCTCTGCCTCGTCGTCGGACCAGACGGAGTCCCGCATGTCAACAAGGGAATGATCCACTTCTTCACCGTCGCGGAGGCTTCCGCTCAAGAGCGGGGTAGTCTGCCGCAGCCAGACGGCAAAGTCATGATGACGGACTCAGGGTATACACTCCCGGCTATCATCACCCAGGCCCGCGCGCTCACCTTGCAGGTGACAAACTGGGGTTCTGAGCCTCATGAGATGAATATCGTCAAACTTGCCGCAGGGAAAGGAATCCAGGACATCGCATCATTCTTTCAGTCGCCCTCTGGTCCACCGCCTTTCGAAGAAACCGGAGGCATGGCAGCCCTGGAAGCTTCTGGATCAGGCTGGATCAAGATTCACCTGGAACCGGGCAACTACGCGGTGCTGAGCTTTCTCCCCGATCGGCGAACCGGGAAACCCCAGTTCACCCTGGGCATGATTACCCAGTTTACGGTTCGATAGGATCGTGGTCCATGGCTAGTTTTACCACCCTTTTCCTGCACCTCCCCGCATCAGCAAGAGCAATCGATGGTCGCAGTTTATGCTTGGATAGCCCCATTCTCTATCATTTGACTCCTGGTTTTTTCAACACAGTCCAGAAACTTCCCCACCTTCAAAATTGACGACACATTGTGTTGACTCTTATTGAGCAGTATACCCACCGTCAACGAGCATGGTAGCTCCCGTCACAAAGGAGGCAGCATCTGTACACAGCCAGAGCACCATGGCGGCGATCTCCTCCGGTTTGCCCATGCGCCCTATGGGGTGCAGCGAGGCAACTGCCTGGCGGATTTGGGGATTCGTTCCAACCTCGGAATTCTCCAGCATTGGTGTCTCGATATAGCCCGGACATACGGCGTTGATGCGAATTCCCTGAGTTGCATACTCCAGGGCTGCCGTTTTGGTCGCGCCGATGAGTCCATGTTTGGCTGCAACATAGGCTCCAGCGAGGGCTGTGCCTGTCACTCCTAAAATAGAGGCTATATTCACGATAGCACCTTTGCCCTGCTTCAACATTTGAGCAATTTCGTATTTCATACAAAGCCAGGGGGCCGTCAGGTTGATGCTGATCACCTGCTGCCAGACCTCCAGGGGATAGTCAACGGTGGTAGCTTGCACTCCTGCAATCCCGGCGTTATTGACGGCACAGTCCAGCCGCCCATAATGCCTGACTACATTGTTAATGAGCTCTTCGATCTCCTCTGCATGCGAGACATCACATTTGATGAAGATAGCTTCCCCTCCTGCGTCCTTAATGAGGTCAACCGTCTTCTGGCCACTTTCGACCGCTACATCGGCCGCCGCTATGCGCGCGCCCTCGCTAGCCAGGCCCTGCGTCCAATATACCTGTCATCTGTAGCTCCTCTCGGCTTGTAAGACAAACATTGTTAATACTACGAAATTGTAGCAACAGCACCAAAGAAGAGCAAGGGCATATTATGAACGGTCCATGCCACGCCGACACCTATTCCGCGACGATATTTACCGAAGCCACACGTATCAGGTACGAGGCGTGCCTGGAAGAAAGGAAATTTCTTTGCAACAAGCATCAATAAACGCGGGAGCGTATACTACCGTAAAGAGCTCCTTTTAAGAACATCCGCACTCCAGCGTTATTTCCATGAGGCTGCTTTGTGACCGGGATGATTGCTAATCAGGGGAGCATGCGCTATGATGAAAAGGGTATATCGACTGTGTATTCCCAAAGGAGGATAACAATGCGCACGCGCGCTGCTGTGATCTATGAAATGGAGAAGCCCCAGCCTTACGCTGAGACACGGCCTCTGGTGATCGAGGAGGTGGAACTGGAGCCGCCTGGCCAGGGCGAGGCGCTGGTGGAAATCGTGAGCGCAGGCCTCTGCCACTCTGACCTTTCCACAATCAATGGGACGATCCCCCGTCAGTTGCCGATGATTCTGGGCCATGAAGCCAGTGGGATTGTGCGCGAGGTGGGGCCTGGTGTCGTGAGCGTGAAGCCGGACGATCATGTCGTGTTTTCCTTCGTGCCCACTTGCGGTCATTGCCTCTACTGTGCGATTGGCAGACCAGCCCTGTGTGAAAATGGAACCAAAGCCAACAACGCCGGTACGCTGTTGGATGGAGGGGTGCGTTTTCGTCAGCCGGGCGGACAGCCCATCTTTCATTACCTGGGGGTCTCAGCCTACTCACAGTACACCGTGGCGGCACAGAAGTCGCTGATTCCCATTGAGAAAACGATTCCCCTGGACAAAGCGGCCCTCTTTGGCTGTGCCATTCTGACCGGTGTGGGTGCCGTCATGAACACGGCCCAGGTGCGTCCAGGCGAGCCCGTCGTCATCTTTGGGCTGGGCGGGGTGGGCTTGAGTGCCTTGATGGGGGCTAAGCTCGTGGGAGCCTCGCCTCTTGTCGCCGTGGACGCGCTTCCTGCCAAGTTTGCATTGGCCAAACGTCTGGGAGCCGATGTCACCGTGAATGCGACCGAAGGTGACCCGGTGGCTGCCGTGCGCGACGTAACGGGCGGAGGTGCTGAGTATGCCTTTGAAGCGGTCGGCAATGCGAATGTGCTGGCGCAAGCTTACAAGGCTACACGGCGCGGTGGGAAAACGATCAGTATCGGGATAGCACATCCTAAACAGCAGCTTGCGATCCAGGCTCTCTCCCTCGTCGCACTAGAGAAAACGATCCAGGGCTCCTTTATGGGGTCAGCCGTACCACTCCGCGATATTCCACGCCTGATCAACCTGTACCTGGCGGGCAAATTGCCGGTGGACGAACTCCTCAGCCCGTCCATCACACTGGACGAGATTAATGAAGGCTTTGATCGCCTGGCACAGGGAACAGTAGTACGGCAGTTGATCCAATTCTTCTAGTGTTAAGATTAGGATAATACTCCCCAATGGAGAGATCGGACATAAACGAGACGACTGCTACCGGAATGCGTCCGTGAACTCCGAGTCCATGTACGCCGCATCACCTACATCACGTTGCATATTGTTTGTCACATCCTGCCGGGTGATGCAGCCAAGCCCAAGCCAGTAGTTGTTGGCTTGCTGCAAGGCATGAATCTCAAGCGCGCGCAACTGCTGCGCTGTGATCCCTCTTGCTGTCGCGATCTGGGCAAAGGATTTACCAGCATGCACCTGCGCTTTCACCCGGTCAACGGTCAAATGCAACCCATTAGCAGCATCCTGGGCTACCACGTTGAGCGGGATTCGCGCAGGTGTGCAACCCTGCGGTAAGCTTTGCTGGCCGACCTTACTGGCCGAAGCAGATATCCCGGATGCTGTCGGCTGATGCGCGTTAAGCAGACTCACCAGGCCAATGCCGCCGCCCGCCAGGATAACAACTCCTAACAGCAGCAGGAGCAGTGGCAGCAGGCGTTTCCGGGAATGACGAACCGGTCGATTTCCTAGAGGAGACGCTTCGCCATCCGGTAGGAAGCTATCATGCATAATTTCGTTTGGCATCATCTTCTCCTTATACTCTGTACGGAACATACCTACTCGTATCGCAGTGCCTCAGCGGGCCGCAGGCGTGCGGCCTGCCATGCTGGCAAGGCGGTACTGATGAGAGCAGCAAGAAAACTGCCTAGCAGGATCAGAACGACCGGAATAACAGGGAACGGAAAATCCTGATAGGTTGCGCGAGCAACCTGCGCAGCCAGACCTAGGGCCAACGAAGCGCCGATCAGCAGACTGAGCAGAATGATAAAACCGGCCTCCAGCAAGAACGAACGCAGGATCAGGGTGCGCGAGAAGCCGAGCGCGCGCAGCATGCCGATCTGCTGGCGGCGCTCCACTACGGCCCTCGCCGTGATTACCCCGATAGCCAGCGCACCGAACAGCAATCCCAGGTCCAGTTCG
>VBHI01000354.1 GCA_005881495.1 Chloroflexota bacterium | reverse complement strand
GGCGATGAATAGAGCCACAGCGAGTTGTTGCAACCAGCCCACCGCTTGCGCGCTCCCCAGAAGAAACAGAAGCCCTCCCACGAGCAGGCAAAGCGGACCGCGCTTCCAGAGACCCCAAACGAGACCACCAACGGCTTCTATCCCCCGCGAGACCCGCCGGGCAGGTGTTTCGGGGATAGGCTTGCGATGTTCATCCACCGGTCCTTTCCACAAGGAGCGCCACATTCTGCCTACCGGCGCGGGCGGACGGGCTGGCTCATCCAGGTCACGAATGGCGATGACGATGTTCAGGCGGCTGATCCAGAATGCAGTCACCAGCACAGTTCCTATTGTCACCAGCATACCCAGGCACGCTGCGCTAAGCAGGCTCTGCCAGCTCAGCGAGAGGTGTGGTACACCGACCTCAAGCACCGGGATGGGTACCGAATTGGCGGCCACGCCTACCCCCAATTCGGACAATAGTGAGAATGTTTGCAGTTCAAGGGCTGTGATCCCGCAGCCCAACAGAAGACCGAGCAGCGCCGCAATTATTGCATAACCGCAGCCCTCAAAAAGCAGGAGTTGCACCAGGTGAGAGCGCCGCAGGCCAAGAGCGCGGCTCATTCCCAGTTCTGTGCGCCGCTCGGCCGTCAGCAGAATCACCAGCAGCACCAGCAACAGCATTCCGGCCCCAACAAGCAGCCACGTAAAGAGCGGAGGCAGCCACGAGAACTGCTGGCCAATAGGCGAGAGAAAGACCAGCTTATTCATCTGCAACAGTCCCGTTGCGCGTTCCGCCACATCTGGCTTCATCGGGTGAATCCTGGTCGAATCAAACTCGGTTGTACCGAAAGCGTGCGTCACGTTCAGACTCGCGGGAGTGCCTGGAAAAATCCTCTGTAAGAACTGGATCACCGCCTGGCTGCGACTGCCACCAGGACCGGCGTCGGCCAGGCCACCTGGACCAACGTTCTTGATACAAATTGTATCGAGCGGCTGCGAATCGACCTGATACACGAGAGCCAGGGGGACAATGATTTCGGGCAAAGGGCCTGCAACAGCCTCGCCGCTCGTGACACCAATATCGTTGGAGAGGATGGCTCGCACTGTAATACTGGACGTTTTTGTACCAAACAAGATGGTGAGTATATCGCCAGGCTGAGCAGCAAGGCTCTGAGCGAGCGCGGGGCTGACGAACGCCTCTCCTGCCGCGAGGTCAGCGAAGTGGACTGCCTGTCCACGAGCATCACTGAGAGGGCCGTAAACATGGTCAAAGTCAGAGGGTACTCCATAAAAATCCGTATCGTGGACGGCGAATCCAGTGCGTGTAGAAACGACCGTTGGTCCTTGAGGAGAGAAGCTGATAGCCGCGATCCCCTGCACATCCGGATTCCGCCGTATCTTTGCTATCGCAGTATCAATCTGGGACTGTGTGAAAGGTCCCGTGATGCTCTCATCAACATTACCCATACGCGCCAGGCGGTGCTGTAATGCCGAGTCGGTGAAGCTATCCGAGAGTCCGAGCGACGCAGTGATGACAGCCGTCGCCAGCGCCAGGCCACAGAGGAGTACGAGTGCTCGTCCAGGTCGACGACCCATATTGCGCAGTCCCATGCGCAGCAACACGGGGTTATTCGCTCCCAATCCCAGCAGGACACATAGCACACCCGCCGTCATCACCGCCAGAGCGAGCGCCAGCAAGGTAGGCGAGATACCTTGAAAAATGCCGGTAATCAAGTTTGCTTTTCCTTCCTGACCAATATGTTCGCGCTCAATTCTGTTGAGGGGATACAAGCGATTCACGAACCACAAGCTGATCTGCTTCGATCCTGCCATCATGCATGGTGATGAGACGCTGGGCCTGCCGCGCCACGTCAAGCGCGTGCGTCACCCAGACAAACGTCAGCCCGTACTCGCGGTTGAGCTGGAGCATCAGGTCGATGATCTCCTGGCTGGCCTGGCTATCGAGCGCGCCGGTCGGTTCATCGGCCCAGACAATTGAAGGCATCGTCGCCAGAGCTCGCGCAATGGCGAAACGCTGCCGCTGACCTCCGCTCATCTCTGCAGGCCGGTGCCGCGCTCGATCAAGTAGCCCTACGCGCTCGATGCTCGCAAGAGCTCGCTTGCGGGCTTCGCTGAGACGTACCCCACTGACAAGCAAGGGAAGTTCGACATTCTCCAGACCGTTGAGGACGGGGAGCAGATTAAAGGTCTGGAAGACAAAACCCATCTCGCAGGCGCGAAAGGTTGTCAACTCCCGGTCAGAAAGCCCCCGGATATCCTGCCCGGCAATTTTGACTACCCCGGCAGTCACACTATCCAGGCCGGAAAGGCAGTTGAGTAAGGTCGTCTTACCGCAGCCACTCGGCCCCATAATCGCGACGACCTCGCCATGCCTGATCTGCAAACTGACGCCTCTGAGCGCTCGTACTTTGAGCTTACCAGTATCGTAATCCTTATAAATATCGCTGACCTCGATGATCATTTCCGCAGACTCCGCGCGCCCGCCCTTATTGTGTTTTGCTATGGTCATAATGCGTGTACCCCTTATGTGAGTGTTATGGAACACATCATCCTTGCTACGGAAGTGTACCTGGAGCACGAGGCCATGCGCATCGTTCGTTCCTGCAACTTCGACCTGCCGAACCTGGCATTGCAGAATCATGCAACCCTGCATTGTAGGAATGTACATGTTTTCTCTCAATGCAGCATGCTATACTTTGGAGTGAGTACCGGTGATCAGAGCAATAGTACGAAAAAAGTGAACACCATGAACACAAACCTGAAACACCCGCTGCGCTGGCTGCTCCTTGCCTGGTTGGGAGTGGTGTATCTCCAGCGTCTTCTAGATGGAAGCAGCGGACCGCGCATACCGCTCACAGATGGGCGCATACCCCTCCCAGCCAATATAGATCCGGCATTGTTCGCCCTGGTAGCGTTTACCCTCTGCATGGTGCTCCATTGTGTACTCCATGCAATTGCCCTCTTCAAAACGATGCCTCCATATCTCAATCTCCCCTACTTCCTCGGACAGGGTTTGCTTGTCCTGGCGATTTTTTCTTTAGGCGATGGCCAGCAAGCAGTGTTTGGGCTTTGCCTCGTACTTACCCTTGAAGCAATCCACCTGCTTAGACGGCCTCGCTTGCTCATCGCTGTCGTGGGAGGGTACTTGCTGCTCTATGTCCTCTCGTTGAACCCGCTGCAGATCTACCTGAGCGTTGACCTGTCATTAATCCTGCATAAGCTTGTCAGCTCCGTGACCTTTGTCATGTTCGTCCTCGCCTGCGTGATCCTTTATAACCAGCGTACCAAAGCCCACCAGCACGACCAGGAACTGCTCCACGCTCTCGCTAGCACACACGCGCAATTGGAAGCCGCCCATATCCAGCTTGAAGATTATGCCGCGCGAGTCGAGGCCCTGACGCTGGTAACAGAACGCCAGCGTCTCGCCAGGGAATTGCACGATACGCTGGCCCAGGGACTGGTCGGGTTAGGCATGCAACTGGAAACCATAAACGGCCTGCTGCTGCGGGAGCGGCCGCAACAGGCCCGCGATATTGTTCAGCAAGCGCTCTCCCGCGTGCGCACAACGCTGGCTGACGCGCGCGATGCGATAGATGATCTACGTTCCGGGGCAGCCAACAGCCCGGATGATCTTGAAGCCATGCGCGAAGAAATCCAGCGCTTCACCAACGCTACAGGTATCCCCTGCCATGCTGACCTGGAAGCTCTCACGCTCCTTGCCAGACCACTACATGAGCATATTCTGCGTATACTGAGCGAAAGCCTGACGAACATCTCTCGCCATGCGCAGGCCAGCGAAGTCTGGATTCGAGCTAAACGAGATAATGAGGATGAGCTAACTCTTGAAATATGCGACAACGGCGTAGGCTTCGACGCGGCAGCAATGATGACGCTTGCCGGACACTACGGTCTGCTCGGTCTGCGCGAACGCGTGCGTCTGATCGACGGACGCCTGGAGATAACAAGCGCTTCTGGCCAGGGGACGACACTACGCTTCACATTCCTGCTCACAAGCCAGGGGCGAGAAATGGCCTCCGGCAAGGCGCTGCGGCAGGCAGCACTCCCTACCACAAGAAAGGCGGATGCGTATGAGTGAGAAGCAAGGCGAACAGCAGCACATTCGCGTGGTCGTTGTCGATGACCACCAGGTCGTGCGCGAGGGATTGCGCATGATGTTGGAGATTCTGGGAGAAGGCTTTGTCCTGGTGGGCGAGGCCGCAGACGGCGCGGCCTCCATTCGCGCTGTAGCGGAGACGCAGCCGGATGTAGTGCTGATGGATCTGCGTATGCCCGGCATGGACGGGCTGGAAGCGATCAAGCAAATTCATAGCGAATGGCCGCAGGTCGCCATAGTTATCTTAACCACGTACAACGAAGACGAATGGCTTATCCAGGGTCTGCGCGCAGGAGCCAGTGGCTATCTGCTCAAAGACGCTAGCAGCGAGACGCTATTTCACGCCATCCGCAGCGCCGCGCGTGGCGAGACACTCTTGCAACCCGATGTCCTGGCACGCCTGCTCTCGCACACCTCGCCGCAACCGCCCAGATCGGGCAAAGAGTTTGCCGGAAGAATCGAGCT
>VBHI01000386.1 GCA_005881495.1 Chloroflexota bacterium | reverse complement strand
CGCGGCCCAGGCTGGTATAGAAGTTGTGGTCACGCAGGACATCCAGATAGTTGCCCAGTCCATTGAAGCTGGTGGTGGCCGCTCCCAGTCCCAAGCCACTGCGCTCAGACCGGTACAAGCTCTGATAGAGCGCATAGAAAATCGGCAGGATAAAAAACAAGATGAACAGCACCCCGAAGGGCAAAATAAACAGATAGGGGGCCAGGGCCTCCGAGCGCAAAGTGCGGGAGGTCCGCGATGGATGGGATGCTCGCTTGTCGAGCGGGGTTACCTCGAGAGCCATCTGCTCGTTCTCCTCTCTTCCTTGAACTGACTTGCTTGTACTTGCCGCTCCCCTGCACGTCCGGGGGACGTGCAGGGGAAAGAAGCGTTCTAAACAATCGTGAGCCATGGTCTGGTGAGTGGGCGAACCCCTGCATCCCCGGCATCGTTCCACGCGGATGGAGGTGCTCGCCTCTACAGTATCTCCTCTGCTCTCCAGATGATCAGCAGAGCAGTCCTGGCCTGCTAGGTTGTCACGCTAAAGCCTTGCTTTTTCATGAAGGTAACCGTACTCTGCTGCACCGTGTTCAGGGCATCTGTCAGGGTCCCACGGCCAGCGATCGCATTGGCGAAATTGTCCCCCATGTCGGCGTAGACCTGGTCCATGGTCGGCCCCCACTGGAAATTGACATTCACCCCCGTGGACGCTTTATTGAACACCTGACTCAGGACCTGGTTCCCATAGAAAGGGTCGGGGGAGTTCTGCAGAGGCGAATCTAAAAATGCTTTATCGGCCATCGGCCCCCCATTCGGATTTATGAGGCTAAGGCTCTGCTGAGTGCTAAAGAGCCACATGGCGAACTCGGTGGCCTCCTTGGGATGCTTCGAACTCTTGAACACGACCGCGGTAGACCCACCCCAGTTCCCATCGGCGCTTTGGCCCGCCTGCCATTGCGGGATCGGTGCAACCCGCCACTTCCCAGCGGTCTGCGGAGCATTTGGGTTCAGCACAGCGGGACCCCAGGCTCCCGAGATCCAGGTGGCAACGGCACCCGTCTGCAGGTCATGGTACCAGCCATTGGAGAAGTCTGGATCGGTCTTGACGAGCTTCTTGTCGATCAAATTTTGCCAGTAGGAGGCGACCTGTAGGGCCGCGGCGTTGTTGATGGAGACTTTCCAGGATTGGCCATTGATGGTGAACAACTGCCCACCTGCCTGCCACACCAATCCAGTGAACTGCCCTGGTTGCCTGGGCGGGAAGTCGGTGATGTACGCATTCGGGTCGGCTGCATGCAGCTTCGCTGCATCATCAGCGTACTGCGCCCAGGTAGTGGGTACTGGAATATGATACTTCTGGAAGAGGTCCTGCCGGTAGAACAGGCCCATGGGGGCCATATCTCCCGGAATCGCTAAGATCGCATTGCCCAGGGTCACCTGATGCCAGGTCCAGGGCGCAAACTGATCCTTCAGCGAATTCGCTCCATACTGGGACAGGTCGACGAGCGCACCCGTGCTCTCAAAGCTCGGCAAGAGCTGGTACTCGATCATGCCAAGATCGGGCTCATTATTGGCCTTGATGGCCGTAAACAACTTGTTGTATTCCGCCGGGCCTGCCCCGACATTCTGCGCCGTGACATGAATGTTGGGATGGGTCTGGTTGAAGAGCGCGATCGTCTTCGAGATCCCTGGCTCTCCTATCCAGTTCCAGAAGGTCAAGTTCACCGGACCGCTTGCGGTGCTCCCCGAACTGGAGCTACCGCCACAGGCGGCGAGGGGGACCATAATCAGCAGCGCGACGCTGAAGATGGCGAACCCGGGTGCAAAGCGGCGCATCCATTGAGGAAAGGAAAGAGATTGCATAGTCTGAGTCCTCCTTTGTAAAGTAAGAGAAATTGCAGTTACACTCGCTGTCTGATCTACGAAAGTCTACCTACGATCTGTCACTAACGGCATTAAATGGCAGCTGTGGCCACGAAATGCGATTTTTGGAATACTTCCGAAACGGAATTTGCCGCACAAAGTCTGTCTGCAACTGGTAAATAGCGTGACTTTTCGACCGAATGTGAGGTGAAATGTAGGCGCATCGGCGTCATTCATAGGAATCGAGCACTCAAAGCCTGGGAAAGCTGCTCCACCAGCAACATGAGACGAATGCCCGCTTCTCCACCAGGATGGTCAAGTACATATGTCCTGTTGTCAGAACCTCCTTTCTTCCAGTCAGCAGACAAAGGAACCACAAGCCAATCCGAAAAAGTCATAAGGGCAAAATTTTTAGAGTCGCGAGGGATAGAGGGAAGGATGGGTTTTCTGTCCTCCTACTGTATCGAAAAAGTCCTCTAACACCAGTTTGGCCATACCAATACTGTCTCCATCTCGTCCGAGCTGACTCAAACTGATTTCTGCCACCTCGCAAGGGAGTTTGAGCGCGTATTGCCTGGTCGCCTTACGGATTTCCGCTAAAGCGAATTGACCCAGCTCCAGGCCCACATATCCACTCAAAATAATCCGGCGCGGGTTACACAGGTTGATCAAGTTGGCCAATCCTGCTGCCAGGTAACGAATGGTCCCGTCAAGCACCTGCTTGGCAACCATATCATCGCGGCTGGCCATGTGGATCAAGGTTTGAATACTGCCAAACTCATCACCCATTTGCAATGCGGGATGGGTTGCATCAAGCTCGTGGAGACGGCGGATGATCCCCAGTGATCCCACATAGGCCTCCAAACATCCCAGGTGTCCACACCGGCAGGCCTCTCCATCCACAACAATAATCGTATGCCCCCATTCCCCTGCACTGTTCGTCGATCCACGATACAACTTGCCCTCATGGATAATTCCGGCACCCACCCCCGTGCCCAGGTAAACAGAAACGACGATTTCCTTCGCAAAATGCGGATTGCGGTCAATCTCGGCGAGGGCCATTGCTTTGGCACCGTTATCTAAATGCAGAGGGAATGGAAAATGGCGTGCCAACACCTCTTTCAGTGGAACAGGTTCCCATCCCCAAGCTGGAGCAGAAACAAGCTCTTCCTCGTTGTGTTCGACAATCCCAGGAAGTCCCAGACCCATCCCCAGAATCTTATCCGGCGTGATCTGCTCTTTTTGCAAGATAAACGCCACCCCTTCAATAAGACGATTGACCACCTCGGTAGGGTTATTCTCCTCGCTTGACAAGGGGGAACGAAACGTAGTGAGTCGGTGCAATCGCAGATCAAAGAGCCCCACCGAGAGGCCGGTCTCCCCAATTTCCCCCCCAAGAATATACCCATAGTCCCGATTCAAGGTCAGAATGGCCCTCCGTCGTCCTTGCTCTGACACTTCAAATCCAGCTTCCAGCACAATGCCCTCAGCCAAAAGCTCGCTAACCACATTCGTCACCGTTCCCGCACTTAAGCCGGAACGCTGACTCACCTCAAACCGACTGGCAGCTTCACTGGTAAACAAAGCCTGCACGACGGTGCGTCGATTGATCCGTCGAAGGTCACGTGCAGTCGGATTGAGTCCCTTTGTTGGATTGAGATCCTCTCTGCTATGCATCTCGCCATTCCCCTTCATTTTAAGACTTAATTTAAGTCTTATCTTCTCAAGAGTATAGTCAAGAAATCTTCGATTGTCAAGTCCTTGAGGCGACCAATTTTAAGACTTAAAATAAGACAAAAATAGAACGAGGAACGTCTATGATTCAAGAGCACGACGTGGTCATCACTCGAAAGGCTTTTCCAGCGGATTTGGGGTTTGCGGCTCGTAGGAACAAGAAGTCGGAATAGGAACGTAGTCCAGAGGGGCCTTCATGATGACTCCTTCTGTCCATGGTTTCGCTCGAGATGGCATGCTAGTCACGTCATCGATGACGCTACTCCGGGGAAGGGCGACTCGAGGGCTTCGAGTGGAAACTCGACGCGCCCACCGCGACGACTTGACTCGTAGGTCGCGAAAATCAGTTCGGTGGTCGCCCATTTTTTGTGCAACCTGGACGTCGCGCCAGTCCGCGTCCCCTTTCCCCTTGACACGTATCGATGTCGCGCCGAGGGTCACTTCGATCACTCCATCGCTGCCGACGAGACGGTTGCTCAATTTGCGCTTGGTCCCGTGCCCGGTCAGTAGCAGACCCTGCACTCCGTTCTCGTAGGCGAAGAGGCTGATCCCCTGGCCCTCGACAGGAACACCGAAGATGGTCGCGCAGCCACGCCAATCGACCTGGCCAATCGCCCACTTGACTGTCGTTTCGTCGTTATAGAAGCCGAACATATCGAACCAGTGCGTGCCCCAGTCGAAGAGGTTATTGCATGTGCCTTCCAGCCGCTGGAGTTGCCCGATGGAGCCTGACCTGAGCATGTCGCGTGCCGCGCGGAAGGGCGCTCCGAAGCGTCGCTGGTGGTTGAAGGTCAGCTGCGTCCCGTGGGCCTGACAGACGTCAACCATCCGCAGCGCCTCGGCATACGAGGGTGCCATCGGCTTCTCACAGTGGATCGCCTTGACACCCGCCTCGGCTGCAGCGATGACCATTGGCGCATGGTAGTGCGGCCAGGTGCAGATGCTGACGATGTCGAGTTGCTCTCGCGCCAGCATCTCCTGGTAGTCGGCGTAGATGCGTTCGCCGCCGTGCTCGACCTGAAACGCACGCGCGTTATCCAGGTTGATGTCGGCCAGGGCGACCATCGTTGTATCAGCAGAGGCGGTGTAGCCATTGGCGTGGAAATGGGCCATCCCGAAACCTGAGGCGCCTTGCGACTTCCACGGACGGCCACAGCCAATGATCCCGACATGAAACTGTGCCATAGGAATAGACTCCTCTCACAGCCCCAGGTTGCGAAGATAGGCACGGCTTATCGTCACACTTTCGCGCGCAGTTGGCTTCTGGGTGACATCCGTCTCGACGATTAGCCAGCCCGAGAAGTCCACAGCACGCAGGATGGCGAAGATTGCCGGGAAGGAAACACAGCCTTCGCCGAGCTCGACAAAGATGCCCTGTTGCGAGAAGGTGTTGTAATCCCAGCCGGCGTCCCGCCCACGGTCGCGCACGTCGGCTGCTATGTCCTTGAGGTGCAGCGTCTTGAGACGTTTGGCGTAGTCGCGGCAAAAGGCGACCGGATCGGCGCCTGCCCAGGCCAGGTGGCCGGTGTCGGGGCCAAGGAAGACCAGGTCAGGATCGGTGAGCATGAGCAAGCGGTCGATCTCCTCGCGTGTTTCGATAACGGTGCCGACATGATTATGAAAGCAACTGCGTACACCTTCAGCAAGGGTGATCGCGCCGACCAGATTCAGCGTCTCAGCGAAGATCTGGAACTCCTCGTCTGTCAGGCTATCTTCGGGGCGCACATGTCCTGCCAGCTTATTGCGTGGCTGACCACTGCGTGTCACGTAGTCGAAGCCACCCGGGGCGACATAGAGCTCGGTGGAGCCGACCGCACGCGCAAAGGACGCGTGTCGTCGTACCCGCTCCAGGATCTCATCGCGCCGCTGCTTGTTCCAGAACGCCGTACCAATATACCCGGGCGCTGGTCGCAGCTCGTATCGAGCGTAGAGCTCGATGGTCTCCTGTGCCGAGCGGTCCCGCTCGGGGCCCGCAGGCGCACCGTCGTAGCCCGCTTGCGCGATCTCGCTCAGAACTTGCTCCTCGGGCGCAAGCAACGAGAATATCACTCAAGGGTATTGTGTCCTTTCCGTAAGGGGAAGTCCGTTTCCCATACTGATTCAGTTCTTCCATGAGTTTTCAGTGTACCATACCTGGCTACAATACGGAGCTGAAGAGGAGAAAACGGACAACGGCTCGGTCACCCTTCTGCTTGATTTTGAGGATCGAAGAAGACTTGCATGTTCTGATGACAAGGATCTAAGAGAAGTGTATACTCTGTATATGCCCGAGTGCCTGTTCTATGGCCTGTGATTCCTTGCTCATGAAAGGAATTCGTGATGAAAGCGCACACCGCGTTGAACATCTCAAAGATGATCCAGCGCCAGTTCATTCTTGGCAAGCTGGGGTTGTATCCAGGTCGGCGCTGGCAAGGGAAAGCAGGGGTTTATGAGGCGGTGCATGCAGGATGTGTGGTCCAGATGGATCCGCTCTCTGTGATAGCGCGCAGTCATGATATTGCGCTGTACGGGCGAGTGCTTGAGTATCAACCGGCTGATATGGATGCGGTGTTGTACACAGATCGCATTGAAAGGAATGGCAGGTATGGCTATTCGAGCGGTTGCTTTTGATATTGGTGGAGTACTGGAAATCACGCCTGACACCGGAATGACGGAAAAGTGGGAGCAGCGCCTCCATCTGAAACCAGGGGAGCTGGATCAACGGATGGCAAGTGTATGGAGAGATGGCTCCCTGGGAAAATGTTCGGAAGAGCAAGTGCAACAGAGCCTGAAAGAGATGATTGGGATGGACCAGGCGCAGGTCGACGCCTTTCTGCACGACCTCTGGGAAGAGTATCTGGGCACACTCAATGTGGAGCTGGCCACCTACTTCAGCAGCCTGCGTCCGCGCTATCAAACTGCTATCATCAGTAATAGCTTTGTTGGTGCCAGGACCAGAGAGCAAGAGCGCTACCGTTTTGATGAGATGACCGACCTCATCATTTACTCCCACGAGGTAGGAATTGCCAAGCCTGATCGGCGCATTTATGAACTGACCTGTGAGCGCCTTGGCGTGCAGCCAGCAGAGATGATCTTCCTCGACGATCACGAGAGACCCCTGGCGGCTGCTCGCGAATTGGGCATCCATGCTATCCTCTTTCAGAACACCGCCCAGGCCATCGCCGACGTTCAAGCAGAGCTACGCGCTCGCTCGTCCCGCCTCAAGGCGAACATGCAGGCGGCGGCACAGCGCTCAAGCTGGTCAGCACTGGCTAAGAAGGGAGCAAGCAGATCAGTAGCTTGTGCCAGCCCGCTATGATGTCCGATGGCAAAGATGGCGACGAGATGATCCCGTCCTTTCGCCTCTTGAAGCGCGCGCAGAAAGACCGCGTCGTCCAGACCCCCCCCAGCGCTTCGCAAAGCTCTGGATGGCCTCCTCTATCCACTTTTGATAGGGTATCGAGAGCTCCTCTTCGGGGCTCACATCGCGGTGATCATAGTCGACCGCAATAAACGCACATGCTACATGCCGGGGATAGCGAGGCACAAAATAATACTCATCATGGGACATCGGCTTCTCGATGGAGTATTCCCAACGGCTCATTGTCTTTCTTCTTCCTTGTTTCGCTATATCCTTACTAAGACCTTGCGTCCACGCCTTCCGAGTGCGTCACAGATGGCATCATGGGCGCTTGATCTTTGCGCAGAAACTCTGGAAGATCTTCAACATCCTCAACTTTGAACGTTTGTAGCTTCAGGCGCTCGTTGCAGTCAGAACCAAACGAGTTGACACACTGCTGCACCTCCTTTTCCGTTAAGCCAAAATGTGTCGTACAGATGGAGGCAACCTCCTGTTTTTGTGAGTTTTCCCACCAAGCCATGAGTTCACCTTCCCTTTCAGGGATTTTCAGGAGCGCGCGAGTTCTTCCGCGCGCTCCTGAAGTCCGACCAGAACTGTTGTATCTGAACATTAATTATACCTCCTTGTGGCACGACCAGTGGAGGAAGTGGAGGTGTTCAACCAGCTTGGGTGTATATCCCTCAAACAGGTCGGGCGGCAACCCGACAGACAGACCTGTTCTCATGGGAGATGCTGCCACCGGTGAGCATACCAGGGAACTTCGCTGAGATGGAGGTGCCACAAGTAGTACCGCTCAACGGTTGGTACTACCTGCTTTTCTGCGCGGCCAGGCACGCCACCGCACGGCTGGCCCCTTCGCAAGGCAGGGGCTGGTGGGGCACGCACTTCCTTGTCGCCGACAAGCTTACCGGACCCTACCGCCCGCTCAGCGACGAGCCGCTCGTCGCTGATGCCAGCGGCATCTACTATGCCGGTAAACTGGTTCCGGGTAGCCCGGGCGCACTCTTTTTCATGGCGTGGCGGCAGTGGGGCAAAGCGGGCAACTTCTGCGGCGGCCTCTCGAACCCCGCAGAAGTTCATGTCCTGCCCGACGGTCGTTTGCAAGTTCATACACAGCAACTGTGGACAACTGAGACTCGCTGAGCGCCCGCCCGGTGGGAACAAAAGATAGAGAGTCCCTTCTGGCTGGTGCCGGTAAGAATGGAGGGAACGCATTCGGGAACTTACAACGCTCGACGACGTGAGTGAGTAGAGCGACGCGACTCCGCTTCGGACTCCACGGCGGACGCCTTGGCCTGGGCGATAGGCAGGTGATTGACGGGCGCCACCTCATTGGCCGAAGGAGTCTGCGCGTAGATGTAGCGCTTCCCACGCAGCAGCGAGGCTGTGGCAGCGATGACACACATGGCCGCTGAGATAAAGAATGCCGCGTGCAGCCCCTGCAAGAAAGGCGGCGAGATCAGGTTGGGGAAAAAGCTGTGGCCCAACAAGTTGGCCTGGTTCACAGCGGGCAGGGCATGCAGCACGCCCGCCGGCAGCAGGTTCGCCATCGGGTTGTAGCCCAGGAAGGCCGCGAAGAGCGCCGGGGTGGGCGGCAGGTGCGCGATCTGGTTGGCCACGCTGCCCGGCACGCCAGCAGTAGTCAACCCGACGGAGAGCGTACCCGGCAGCGACGCCGCCAGGTCCACGATCACGATGGTGAAGAAAACGCCGATGCTGGCCAGCGACCCGGCATTCTGGAAGGTCGCACGCATGCCCGACCCCACGCCGCGTTGATCGGGCGGCAGGCTGTTCATCACCGACGACGTATTCGGCGCGGAGAACATACCCTGACCGATGCCCAGCATGAAGAGGATGAGCGCGAACCAGATGTACGTGAAGTTGGCGGGCAGCATCGTCAGCAGCACAAAACCGACGGCCTGAATGAGCATACCTGTCGTCGAAAAGACGCGCGCGCCATAGCGATCCGAGAGCCAGCCGGAGAGCGGTCCCATCACTACGAAACCGGCCAGCAGCGGCAGTAAGAAGATGCCGGCCCACAACGGCGTGACGGCGTAATCGTAGCCGTGCAGCGGCAGCCAGATACCCTGCAACCAGATGATGAGCATGAACTGCAAACCGCCGCGCGCGATGCTGGCCAGGAAGCTGCTGATGTTCCCCGCCGCGAATGCGCGCGTCTTAAAGAGGCTCAGGCGAAACATCGGATCGGGGATGCGCAGTTCGACCCAGATAAAGATGGCCAGCAGGAGCGCTCCGCCGACCAGTATGCCAATCACCAGCGGATTGCCCCAACCCATGGACGAGTTCCCATATGGCTCAATGCCATACGTGATGCCGAGCAAGAAGACGGTTAGCCCGATGGCAAAGGTGATATTGCCCGCCCAGTCAACCTGCTGGTGCTGGCGGATCGTGGCTGTCTCGCGCAGCATCAGGTAGGCCCAGATCGTGCCGACAACGCCCACCGGGACGCTGACCAGGAAGACCAGCCGCCAGCTATAGTAAGACAGGATGCCGCCCAGGATCAGGCCGATCACCGAGCCGAGAATAGCGGCGATCTGGTTAATGCCCAGCGCCAGGCCGCGCTGGTTGGTGGGAAAGGCGTCGGTGAGGATCGCGGCACTATTGGCGAGGAGGAAGCCGGCACCGACCGCTTGAATCAACCGGAACACGATCAACTCAATAGCACCAGTCGAACCCGTGCCAGGCGTTAACCAGAGCAAGATACTGCCACAGGCGAAGATCAGAAAGCCCATGTTATACAGCCGGACGCGACCGAGCATATCGGAGATGCGTCCGAACGTCACCAGCAGCGTCGCCGTCACCACCATATAGCCGAGCAGCAGCCAGAGAAAATAGTTTGTCTCGCCGGGCGCGAGCGGATTAATATGAATGCCGTTAAAAATGGCCGGGAGAGCGATCAAGACAATGCTGATATCGATACTGGCCATCAGCACGCCCAGGGTGGTATTCGACAAAGCGATCCACTTGTACGACGGGCCTACAGGCCGGTATCTTCTTCCTTTTTGAAAGAGAGCAGCCATACTCTTTTTTCCTTCTAGGGTCTCTCAACAGTTTGGCGCACAATCCCATGAAAGAAGAGGCGTCTCATCTGTACCACGATTTCTTCGGGAGAGAGATGTTCCTGGGTGAACAGGCGCTCCTGCGTCTTGATGGAAAGCAGGTGCAGAAAGGTCTGGAGCATGAGTTCGGTCGAGATGGTCGTGTCGAATGCTCCAGCGACCTTCCCTTCTTCTAAAATGCTTCGAATCTGTCCAGTGGCTTGATCGATGCGAGCGCGCAACTTCCCCTGGTGCTCCTGTGCCCTCCTGCGAAGATCCTCGTTGCTTTCAAGCAGCCGGTGGAGTTGAGTACGCACGCCGTACTGCTCCACGTGAACCGCGCGAAGAATACGCTCCAGTTTGCTCTGCGCAGACGCAGGAGCAACGCTCGCCTGTTGGACGATCTGTTCAAATCGCACAAGGCTTTGATCGATTAAAGCAAAAATGAGATCGTCCTTCGTGGGAAAATGCTGGTAGAGAGTCCCCTTTGATACGCCAGCTC
>VBHI01000353.1:16856-17777 GCA_005881495.1 Chloroflexota bacterium | reverse complement strand
CTCAACCCAGCTTGTTTTAGTCATTGCTCAGCCACCTTTCAAAATGATGCTACTTATCCTGCCAATTCAGCCCTTCTTGCGGTTAGCTTGGTCACGCGCTCCTCCTGGGCGGCCAGTTTCTCACGCTCTTTCTCGACGACCTCTGGTTTAGCTTTGGTGACGAAGGCTTCGTTGGAGAGTTTGCCTTGCAGGCGCGCTATTTCCTGCCGGGTCCGGACAATCTCTTTGTCGAGGCGCTCCAGCTCTTTGCCGATGTCGAGCATGCCAGCGAGCGGGAGGTAGATCTCCACGGAACTAGCCAGCAGGCTCATTGACTGCGTGGGCTTTTGCGCAAGGTGTTCGTGCAGTTGGGGTTTCTCTGTGCGCGCCATGAACTCGATGAGAGAAGCCTGCTGCTCAAGCATAGCGGTTTGATTGCCAGCAGCCATGATCACCGGGACGCGGCGGCCTGTTTCGACGTTGACCTGGTTACGCGCGTCGCGAATGCGCGTGATGATCTCCTGTACGAGACCAAACTGCTCTTCCGCCGCGTCATCGACAGCCTGGGCATTCGCCTGGGGCCAGGGCGCGATAATCAGCGCGGCGGTGGGCCAACGTTGCAGGTCTGGTTCGCTGGTACGATAGAGATACTGCCAGACCTCTTCCGTGACAAAGGGCATGAACGGGTGCAGGAGGCGCAGGCTCTGGTCGAGTACGGCTCGCAGGATACCAGCCGTGGCCTGGCGGGCTGCATCATCACCCTGCATCTGCACTTTGGCGATCTCGACATACCAGTCACAGTAGTCTGACCAGAAGAACTCGTTGACCTGGCGGCCAGCTTCACCCAGTTGGAAATCCTCGAGCAAGTAGGTGACGTTGTTCGTCAGGCGCGCCAGGCGGCTGAGTATCCAGCGGTCGGCGAGGGTTTGTGCCTGCACCTGG
>VBHI01000353.1:0-16715 GCA_005881495.1 Chloroflexota bacterium | reverse complement strand
TGGCGTCACGCACCAGGCCATGCAGGTAGATGGTATGGAAGGGGATCACGCCCAGGAAGTGAATGCCCGCCATGACCATACGCGCAACCCAGAAGAAAATGATGTCGTAGCCCGTCTCCATCACGGAGGTGGGATAGTAACGCAGCAGGTCAGCGGTGGCATCGGGCCAGCCGAGGGTACTGAAGGGCCAGAGCCAGGAACTGAACCAGGTATCGAGCACATCCTCGTCTTGATGGATGGCGGTACTGTCACAATGGGGACAGATGGAGATATCCTCGAGGCTGACGGTCATCTGGCCGCAGTTGTCGCAGTACCAGACGGGGATACGATGGCCCCACCAGAGCTGGCGCGAGATACACCAGTCGTGGATATTTCCCAGCCAGTCCAGGTAGACTTTGTTGAAGCGCTCGGGCACGATCTTCAACAGGCCATACTTGACAACTCCAATGGCAGGAGTGGCGAGCGGGGCCATCTTGACGAACCATTGCTTGGAGATCAGCGGCTCAACCACCGAATCGCAGCGCTGGCAGTAGCCCAGCGGCACCATGTAATCCTCGATCTTGATGACCAGACCAAGCTTCTCCAGGTCTGCCACCAGGTTGTCACGGGCTTCATAGCGATCCTGTCCAGCATAAGGGCCAGCCTCGTCGGTCATCTTCGCGTCAAAGCCGATGACCTGAACGCGGGGCAGGTCGTGACGCAGGCCAATTTCAAAGTCGGTCGGGTCGTGGGCAGGAGTGACCTTTACCGCACCCGTGCCAAAGGTGGGATCGACGGCTTCATCTGTTATAATAGGGATCTCGCGTCCGATGACAGGAAGGATCACCACGCGGCCAATAAGGTCTTTGTAACGGGGATCTTTGGCGTTGACGGCCACGGCGGTATCGCCAAGAATGGTCTCTGGACGGGTTGTGGCAACGCTGATGTATTGAGTGGCTTCACCCTCGCTGAGTGGCTTCAATGGGTAGCGAACGTAGGTCAGCTTTCCCGGAGTGTCAATGTGATTGACCTCGAGATCGGAGAGGGCGCTCATACAGCGAGGGCACCAGTTGATGATACGCTCGCCGCGGTAGATGAGTCCCTCTTCGTAGAGACGCACGAAGACCTCGCGGACGGCCCTGGATAGTCCTTCATCGAGGGTGAAGCGCTCGCGTGACCAGTCGCAGGAGGCGCCCAGGCGGCGGTGCTGATCCTGGATGCGGCTCTTATATTGATTTACCCACTGCCAGACGCGCTCCAGGAAGGCTTCGCGGCCGATCTGGTGGCGATCAGTGCCTTCCTGCGTCAGCAGTCGCTCAACAACGGTTTGTGTGGCGATGCCGGCGTGATCTTCTCCCGGCATCCACAGGGTGTCGTCGCCCTGCATACGATGGTAGCGGATGAGGATATCTTCGATGGTAGCCGTGATGGCATGGCCGAGGTGAAGCGCGCCCGTCACGTTGGGCGGCGGCATGCTGATGACAAAGGGTGTACCGGTGGCGTCGGGACGCGGCTTGAAGTAGCCTTCATCTTCCCAGTAGCGGTACCATTTGCCCTCTACGGCCTGTGGCTCATAGGCCTTTGGCAGCGATGCTAAAGATGCGCTGAGATGTTTGCCGGCGTTTTCTATGTTATCCTGATCGATCATGAAAGGCTCCTCCTGTTTACCCTGGTTATATAAAAACCCTTCCCCGCCAAGGACGAGAAAGGGTGTTAGCTCGTGGTGCCACCTTGTTTCGATCAATGAGATTATTGATCCTCGCTGTGTGCGCTATCGGGCACTTCCGTGGAAGTTGCACAGACACATTACATGGGTGTTGTGTTTCGTTCCAGACTCCCAGGCGACTTTCGGCACTGATGCTCCGGGGAAGATTTGCAGCCTTTTGATCTTCCTTCTCTTGCGGAGTGCGGTGTGCTTACTCCTCCTGCTCTTCGTCATTGTTTTGGTTTTGTTAGCTACAGTCTAATGGGTATGTTGGAGGATGTCAAGTTTTGGTTCGTCCCTTCGTCCCCACCCCCATGGTCGACCGCAGGTCGCTCGCCAATAATTTAATGATGTGGAATGGGTTTGCCCATGGCGGCGCCATGGGCAAACCCATTCCACATAAAGAGAAGGGTGACTCTTGTGAGTACCTGTGTACTCGTGTTAGGATAGGGGATATCTTTAATGGAAAGGACATATGTATTATGACGCAATTGGAAACGTATATTACGGAGAATGAGGGCCGTTTTCTTGAGGATCTGAAGGGCTGGTTACGCATTCCCAGTATTAGCACACTGCCGGAGCATGCAGCTGATATTTGGCGGGCTGCGCAGTATGCCGTTGATCAGTTAACAGTTATTGGTCTTGAACGTGCAAGGTTGATTGAGACGTCGGGACATCCACTTGTGTATGGCGAATGGCTCAAGGCGCCGGGAAAGCCAACGCTGCTTGTTTATGGGCACTATGATGTGCAGCCAGTTGATCCGGTCGATCTGTGGTATACTCCTCCCTTTGAGCCGACGATTCGCGGCGATAACCTGTATTGCCGGGGGGCATGTGATGACAAGGGCCAGACTATGCTGGTATTCAAGGCGCTGGAATCACTGATGACGGTCAATGGCACACTGCCGGTCAATGTCAGAGTTCTTATTGAGGGAGAAGAAGAGGCGGGGGGTGAGTCGATCGAGCATTACGTCAAGACTCATCCTGAGCGGTTAGGTTGCGATGTAGTGCTGATCTGTGATACGGGTATGCCTGCTAAGGATCTTCCTGCGCTGATTTATGGATTGCGGGGGATCATCTATACCGAAGTTGAGGTACGCGGGGCCAAACGCGACCTGCATTCTGGAGAGTTTGGCGGTATAGCGCCGAACCCATTACATACCCTGGCTATAATTATTGCCGGATTGAAGGACGCCGGGGGGCACATTCATATTCCTGGTCTCTATGACAAGGTGCGCAAGCCGACAACGGAGGAACTGAAATTCTGGAATGAGGATCTGCTGCATATCAACGAGTCGCTGCTCGAGGAGATGGGCGTTTCGCAGTTTACCGGGGAGGCAGATTATTCGCCGATGGAGCGCATGTGGGCGCGTCCGACGCTTGAAGTGCACGGTATTATTGGCGGCTTTACTGGTGAGGGAGCCAAGATGGTTATTCCAGCTGTCAGCAAGGCAAAGATCAGCCTGCGCTTGCCGCCTGATGTGAAGTCGGAAGAGGCATTTATGCTCTTCGAGCGGCGGGTTAAAGAACTGGCTCCAGCAGGGGTAGAGGTGAAGGTCGATAAAATCCTCGGTGGCGAAGGCGTCATGGTCATGCCAGATTCGCCGCCGATGCAGGCGGCGGCAGCGGCTTTGAAAGAGTACTTTGGCAAGGAGCCTATCTTTATTCGCGAGGGTGGCTCGATACCGGTAGCGGCTCTCTTTCATGAATTGCTGAATGTGCCGGTGGTCATGATGGGCTTCGGGTTGCCCGACGATAATCTACATTCTCCCAACGAAAAGTACTCGCTGAGCCAGTTTTATAAGGGCATACGGACTGTGGCAAGTTTCTTGCAGAGATTAACTTAGAATGGCGATGGCGGAGTGAAATCATAACAAGAAACGAAGGGTATTGAGAGGCCGCGCCTCTCAATACCCTTCGTTTCTTGTTATTTTAATCCTTGTTCATCGGCGATTTTGGTGAGCTGGTTACGTACTTCCCACAGTTCTGGATAGAAGGCGTCCTGGAGGGTGCGCTCCAACAATTCCATGGGGGTGCCGCCGGTGCCGACGGAACCGGGGCCGATCATGCGTTTGGCCAGCTTGAGGTGCTGGGAGCGGAAGATTTGAAAGACTTCGTCGTAATCGGTGAGAGCTTCGGCGAAGGCCACCAGCAGCGGATAGCGATCGGCGCGCATGTAGATGTCGGCCAGGGATACTTGCTCGTGAGCAAGCACCTGAGAAAAATCATCCCAGAGCAGTGGTGAGAGCGTCAAAAGGGCATGGAAGCCGGGTGAGTCGGTACCGGCTCCGTCGGCCAGGACTCTGCGGAACTGGTGGAAGTCCCAGGGGGACATGGTTTCCAACATGCGCATATTCTCGAGCAACAGGTGCTGGATGCGGATGACGCGCTGTAACAGGTGGATGGCCATTGGAAGGTTGAACTGTTGCAACAGTATACGAATGCTGCGTAACTCGAACGCGGTCTCCTTCCACCACAACTCAAAGACCTGGTGTACTATTTGAAATTGTAATTCGTCATGGTGAGCTAACTCCTCTTCTGGTTTCTGTAAAGAGAGGAGCTCTTCGGTGCGCAGATAGCGCTCGTAGACGGTTTGTCCCGGCGCGTGTTTAGAGGTGTGTGGGTGTATTTGCTTTACCATGGGCTTTTCTTCCTTCCCTGGAACGGTGTTGGAAACACCTTTGTTTCCTGCGTTTTCCTATATTATGCATAGTAGCATGGATATGGTGAAGTTGCTACTGCTTTATTTTCTTTCTGACATTAAATCCCAGACGCGACGCTTTCGAGGTATCCTTTTCGAAGGTGTTGTAATCTTTACCCAATTGATTGATTCATAACCCTCTCTTGACCCATCCGCAACCAAGAAGCAACTTCTCTTCTCTTAGTATTACACTGAGCCTGTTGAGGAGATGTTAGCACTGGGTCACCCCTTTTAAGGCTCAACACGCATCATTCAATCGGGATGGTCCTTTTTCGGCGACTCTCTCTCAGGCGATTTGGTTGGTTTGTATTTCTAGTTAGTTGTAGGAGGAACATGCATGAAAGGATTGTTCAGGTCAAAGCTTTTCCTTAGCCTGGTCGCACTGGTCATGGTGCTGCTGCTCGCAGTAACGATTTCCCAGACCACGCGAGCGCGAGCCGCCAATAATTCCGAGCAGGTCGTCTTCAGCGGCGTAGGTTTTTCCCCGAGCGCAAATACCCCGGTCGGCTTCTGGGTTTGGTGTGAGGCGGATTCGAGTAACCCTTACCTGGGGGAGTGCAACGGTTCGATGTACTTCTACGCCCTTCACATCACCAAGCACGTCGATGGGGAAATAACGGAGGGCCCCGACGGCATCTACCACATGGCGGTGCTATCGCGTGATAGCAGTGTCAGTTGTAATCTGGTGAACGCTGCTACACCACCAACAAAGGGGCCAACGAACACCGTCAATATCACTTGTACTGCACCGGTCTCGTTCACGGACGGCCAGTCCACGAATGCCGTGGTCAACGTCACCGGCCCCTGAGGAACAGAGAGGCTTGTTCTCAGTCTTGCTCGCCAGAGCGCGGGAACTCAGTGGCATCATGCCACTGAGTTCCTTTATTTTTTCTGTCTCCTTAAATTCTACGTCCTCCCTGAGGGCAGCAGCAGGTCAAAAAGTATCATTCACGTTCACAAAGCCAGGTCTCTACGACTATTTTGACAACACCAAGGCCAAGTGGGTTGATGCAGACCAACGTGTCAAGGCCAATACGGGTGTGCCGAACTTCCCGCTTGCAATGGAGGGGACCATCTGGGTGCAAGGGCATATAAGTGGTCTTCCATCTTCGGCGAACAACGTCATTCCGAATGGAAAAGATGAGTTCACTACCGACTTCATTGCCATCAATCGAAATATGTTAATGTTCAAGTGTTCAAACACTTGCACTAACGCTTAAAGCATACTATGATAGTGTGTACAGTTATGTTTATTTAAGAACGGAGTATTCTATGGGAGCTATCCCTACTCTTACAACCTATCTTATTGATTGGGGGTGGCTGCGTATTGGCCCGCCCTATATCTACATTAATATTGATCCTGTGATCTTTAGTATCGGACCGTTTGCTTTGCGCTGGTATGGATTGATGTATGTCGTGGCCATTATCCTGGGTTTACTGATAGTGCGCGGCTATGCAACACGCAAGGGTATTACGCCGGCTATGATATACCGGATTATCTGGTGGTGTATTCCTGCCGGTCTGCTCGGGGGACGTTTGTACTTTGTGATTCAGCAGCCGGACCTGGTTTCTCATTACCTTGCTCAGCCCCAGCATATCCTGGCGACGTGGGAGGGCGGAATGGCCTTCTTTGGAGCGATCTTTTTCGTGATTCCCACGCTGATCTGGCGGGCGCGTAAAGAGCATATCAATCCACTGGTGCTGCTTGACGCGGGTGTACTGTTTGCGGCAGCAGCGCAAATTTTTGGGCGCATTGGCAACCTGATCAACGGCGACATTATCGGCTATCGCAGTACACTGCCATGGTCAACGGTCTACCAACATCCTCATAGCTGGGCGTGTTTGAATCCTGCTACCTGCAATGTGCCCGTTCAACCCGCGGCAGGCTATGAGTTGCTTGCCAATATTGTCTTGTTGAGTGTGATGTTCTATCTTGCCCGGCGCGTCAGTCGACCGGGTATCCTGATGCTGGTCTACCTCTTTGGCTATGCTTTTACACAGTTTTTCCTCTTCTTCGCCCGTGATAATGTAATCGTTAGCTTCTTAGGTCTGGATTGGGGTTTGAAACAGGCCCAGTGGACTTCTCTGGTGGTGATGATCATTTTGATACCTGTGACCTACCTGGTGTTGCGCTATTCGAAGCCAGTGCCGGAAGGTGAAGTTGCCGCGACATATGGTGTTCCACAAAAAGCTGTGGAAGATGGTGGGGAGCCGGTGACAGGACAGGCGCAAGAAGCAATCGATGATGCGCATAAGCAGCCCGCAGAGCCTGTAGAGCCTGTAGAGTCCGCAGATGAGGTTACATCTACTAGTGAGGAAATAACAGCAGAGAATCGTTGATATGGAAATGAAGTCCTACACCTGATACAACAGCTTGCGGTGAAGCACTGAGATGAGTGTATCGGTGAGGGTGAGTATCTCCTCAAACTGTGTGGCGTGTCGCTCCGGCGGCAGGCCATTTGCGCGCCAGCGGGAGAACAGGTGCTGCTCAAAAGCGGCCATTTCGCTGCGGACAAGCTGGCGCAGTTGAAAACGGATCAACGAGGGCAGCGCTATTGGTAAGCCAACCTGCGTGAGCCGTTGATAAAGCTGTAGCAGCAATACGTCATCTCCGGTATAGAGCAGCGTTTTGTCTTGCTCGATGGGAAAGAGCAGGCCCTGTCTGGTCAGTTCGTCAACCTGTTCCCCTGTCGATCTTGTCTGCCGTATCAATTCTTCCTTTGATAACTTCACATCCTGGCCGCCGGAGGTGAGTGATCGTAGGAGCCGCTGCTTGAGGGCCAGGTTCATCTGTACATCCCCGTGCTGCGCGCGAATTTCCAGCAATTGCTTGATGACATCGAGAGGTAGGTTTTGTTGCTCTTTGAACTCTTTGATAATGTTGAGTACCAGCAGGTGCTCCTGGTTGTAATAGGCAACGCGGCCTTGCATGAGCGGGGCAGGTAATAGACCTTGCGTGTTATAAAAACGGATGGTTCTGCTTGGCACGCCTGATATGTGGGCAAGGTCATCAATACGCAATAATTGCTGTGTGCTGTTGTCTACCAATTGAACTGTACCTCACGAAATGTTACAGAGTAACTGTTGTATAAAAGCTAAAATAGACAGGGGTGCGATATATCGCATACCCCTGTGTTAGTTTTTTTGAACCAGCCAGCCGTAGGGGCGGGAGTGGTAGGGAAGAAGGGTGGGGACGCTTGCGTCGCCCGCGTCCTGTTCCCCCTGGCGCATTGCACCAGCCTACGATGGGCGACGCAAGCGTCCCCACTCCACTGCGCACCTCTCCCGCCCCTACGATGGGCGACGCAAGCGTCCCCACCCCATTCCACACCTCCCCCGCCCCTACGGAATGGGCGGTTATCTGCGATTGTTAGCTGGTAACTTTGGTGATGATTTCTTCGTCAGTGACGTCACCTTTGATGGTGGCTTGACCGATGAAGAAGAGGGCCGCGCCGATTGCTAGCGATAGGACGGCGATGCTGCCGATCCACAGGATCCAGACCTGGCTGCTGAGTAATGGCGTCCAGGAGCCAGTAAAGACCACATAGACAGCAAAGCCGCTGGCGATGAGGCCCATTGCCGAACAGAGATAGAATACCCAGTCGGGCGCCAGGCGACTGCGGGTAAAGTTTTCATGATACTTGTAGCGGATGATGATCACATCAATGAAGAGAATCACCATTGAGATGCACCAGATCACAGTGACCGCTGCCTGCAGGATAACATAGACAATCGTGGATAGGTCGCTTGGCTTGAAGCCAGTACTTAAAGAGTAAGGGGCAATGATAAAGGTCACAGCCGTCAGGACAGCAGAGATAATGCTTTGCACGAGCACGGCGACCCACGGCACCCTGTTGGCATTGACTTTACTCATGAATGCCGGCATGCGACGGTCCAGGCCGGAGACGAAGAGCAGGCGTCCAAACGAGTAGTTATAGACGGCGGTATTGAAGATGAAGAAACCGATAAAGATGAAGGTGACGAGCGTGCCCAGGAAATTTCCTGCCACGCCAAAGCCCAACTGTACGGCTTCCGCGACGGCCGATGGGTTGCCCTGATCTTTCAAAGGAACGGCGACCATGACGCCAAACGTTCCGATGAGATAGGCTGCGATGACTACCGCTGATCCCCAGAGAAGATAACGTGTAATCGAGCGTGGATGAGTGATTTCGACGCCCATGTTGAGGGGGACTTCGATACCCAGCAGGGCAAGGATGACGGTACCGTAGAACGTGGCGGTGGCCCAGGTCGGGAACCAGGCATGTGGGGAGTAGTTGACTGGAGCCGGGTGCCCAAGCGAGAGCAGGCCTGCGAGGCCGACGAGTAAGATTGCGCCACCGTAGGCCACAAAGACAATATTGACAAAGTTCTGTGTGACACGGAAGCGTAAGATGGAGAGGACGAACGAGAAAGCAATGACGGCGATAATGATCACTCCTTGCTGCCATGGCTCAGTCAAAAAGTTGGCATTGAGTTGCTGGATCAAGGCAACGACGGCAACGCCGGTGGCGATCATGACGAGCACGCCGGGCCACCAGGCACAGAAGCCGGCGAAGAAGCCCAGGAAAGCGCCAAACGCTTTGTTCGTCCACACATAGATGGAGCCTTCGCCCGGGAACATGAGGCCAAGCTGTCCGGTCACGATGGCGCCAGGGATGAGGAACGTGATGAAACCCAGGCCCCAGTAGAAGTATGCGGACGGGCCAGCGCCGCCTGCCATAACAGCAGAGTTACTGATAAAAAGGACGATTGCAACAAAGATGGCAACCATGTCAAACGTGTTCAAGACTTTGGGGAGGATGCCCCCTGCAATACGTTCAGAACGTAGGACGTCGCTGCTTCCGCTTTCAGCAGTTGATGCCATATGCGTCTTTACCTCCTTAGAATGTCTGTAACAGGAAAGGCGATCCTGTGCCAGAGGTGTTACAGATGAGAGACTGGTGCTGTTGTAATGAGCGTTTTCACACGGTTCTTTGTGCGAGGGTTTCTGGGTGAGAAAAAAAGAGCATCTCCTTCCTGTATAGACAGCATAGTTACCATGCTGTAACGGTACAATCCATCAGTCGATCAGGTGGAAAACGCCCAACTAGCCACATATGTTTATGAAGTAATTCTATGATAGTTGCTGAAAGATGTTACGTCAAGTGGGAATGCTGATTTTTTGTGTGAGATTGCGGATTGGCTGCCGACGTCAGCCAATCCGCAATCTCACACAAATATCGTAGTAATGTTAGTGCTTTGGCGTTGCTGTTGGGTTGGGTGACGTTGGTGTGCTCGTTGTGGCGGGCGCGTTCAGCTTCGCCTGTTCATCCTGTATTTTGCGTTGGAGCGCGCGAAGGTAGGCCTGCGCGGCATCCAGGTCGGAATCGGCCATCGTCTTCCACTCCTTGGGCACGCTGTTCACCTGCTTCACCCAGCTTTCGATGACGGTTTGCAGTGCCGCAAGTGTATCATTATCCTGGTTGATTCTCGCCAGCCAGCCTCTTCCCTGGATAAGCGCTCTGAGGGTCACGTTGAGAAAATCGCCAGTAACGGTAGCGGCCAGAGTGATCAAAGGCGCAACGAATGTATCGTAGGCGACGCGTGTCAATTTGGCGGCATTGATTGCCCCTGAAAGCGAGATGCCTTCCAGGGTATCCAGGCCGGTAATAAACTCTTTGCGCACAGCCGCTGCACCAGCGGCCAACCCTTTGTTGTAGGCGTCCTCTATTTGATGTTCGATGTTGACACTGGCATCATGGATAGCCTGTGGAACTTTTGGCCCAAGCTCATAGGCAGCGACGCCGCCGACGGCAGCGACGCCAAGCCCTACCAATAATTTGCGGCGTGTGAGGCCTTTCTTTTTGGACTTGCGGCGTACCGCACGTGCCGGGCGCTCATCAATATCTTCGTCCTCTTCGTATTCATACTCCTCCGGGACTTCGCGGCGGCGAACGGGCGCAGGAGAGCGAGGTACTGGTGCGTAGCTTGAGCGTCGATCAAGTGGATCTTCGTACCCAATATCCGGATCCACAAACTCAAATTCGTTCCACTCGCCTAATTCTTCGCTATCACGAGTTTCGATATACTGCTGTGAGGCCGACGTGGGTGGTTGAGGAGAGCGGCGGGCATCGGCAAGGGGCACGCTTCCACCATTGCGCGCACGGAAGCGATTACTATATAGCGCGTTATCCTCACGCTCTTCATAGTCATCATAATCATCTTCTTCGTTCGCGTATTGTTGGGCACGGGCGTCTAATTCATTGTAGCCCTGCACTGCATCATCTTCAGTGATGGTTGTGGATGGATATTTACTGGATATGATACTCTGACGGAGTAACTGGCGCGTCCGGCGAGGATCAGGTCTTGGTGCTAGTGGCCCACTGGAGTGATTGACGGCTCCGCCGTTGGAAGACCAGCGGTCACCTGTTAGAGAAGCCTCTCCTCGTCCGTTCTGGCTTGATCCATTCTGGTTCGACGAACGCATTGGATCATAGTCATAGCCATATTGCCGTCCAGGACTGCGCCGATAAGCCTTTCTTTCGAATCGATCCTTTGACATGTATTCCTCGCTCTCCCTTAAGCCTCAATCGGTTGTTATACAGTACGACATTTTTATAACACCTTTTCTACCGATTTTACCTTATTTCTCTCATATTGTCTAGTGGCTGCCCTGGTTGATCTCCATCCTTGCGGATGAAAACACCCGTAGGGGCGGGGGCGGAGAGGACGTGGGGTGGGGACCCTTGGGTCGCCCCCGTCCAGTGCCCCTACCGCATCGCTCTTTCCCCTTCAAGAATAGAGAACTCTATAGTTTCCGCCGCTCAATAAGCAATATACCCAATCATACACAATAATTAGCCCAAACATGACTATTAGTACATTAGTTTTTTGGACGTACGTTACGTATTTTTGGTCACATACAAGAACATGTGTTCTTAAATATACCATATGTATGTCCTAATTTCAAGCAAGAAGATGTCGCTACTGTTCATTGCTATGTTATAATGTACCAAATGTGTTGGCACGGCCCATAAAGCATCGTTATGGATGCGCTGTTGACGGTCGCCTGCCAGGGGAGAAAAGACAGTATGCCTGACATTGATAAGGAGGAGCCGGGAAGTGCAATGCCAATCATTGCCTGTGTGACGGTTGGCGCTTTCCAGGAGAACTGCTACCTCTATGCCTGCCCACAAACACACCACGCGGTTATTATTGACCCTGGTGATGAGGCGGAACGTATTCTGCAAAGAGTTCAAGAACTGGAGTTAATTCCTCAATATATCATAAACACGCACGGCCACATCGATCACATATGTGCGATTGACGCGGTGAGTGCTGTCTATCCGGTGCCGCTAGCGATTCATCCAGATGATGTTGCTATGTATACGGATGAACTCAGTGCAAAGTTTTTTGGGCTGCAAGCGCCGCTGGTCAAAAGAAAACCAGATATTCTGCTGAAAGAGGGGGATCGTCTTTCTTTCGGTACGCTCACTCTTGAGGTTTTGCATACCCCCGGACATACTCCTGGCGGTGTATGCCTGGTCAGTCGCCCTTACTGCGTATTTAGTGGAGACACCCTATTCTACCGTAGTATAGGGCGCACAGACCTCCCAGGAGGAAACTATCAACAGATCGCCAGGTCAATCCGTGAAAAGTTGTATACGCTGGAGGATGACCTGGTTGTCTTTCCAGGGCATGGTACACCGACAACTATTCTAGAAGAGAAATACGAAAACCCATTCGTCACTGTAGAGGAGTAAATCTTTGTGTCTAACATTTGTGTTATAGGAACAGGGTATGTAGGCCTGGTGACAGGCACGTGTTTTGCTGACCTGGGCAACCAGGTGATATGCGTTGATATTATCCCGGAGAAGATTGAACGTCTCAAGCAGGGTATACTGCCCATTTACGAGCCAGGCATGGAGGAATTGCTGGAGCGCAACGTCAATGCCGGGCGCCTACGTTTTACGACCAGCTATAAAGAAGGGCTGGATAACTGCGAATATATTTTTATCGCGGTGAACACTCCCACCGGCACCAGCCAGGGTGGGGCGGATATGCGCTATGTCGAGAGCGCGGCGCGCAGCATTGCGGAGGAACTCGATCATTACGCAATTATTGTCAATAAAAGTACGGTACCGGTTGGGAGCGGCGATGTGGTATCGCGCATCGTGCGTAAAAATCTTGCGCGGCCAAATGTACCTTTTGCCGTTGTCTCTAACCCGGAGTTCCTGCGCGAAGGGTCTGCCTTGCTGGATTTCCAGACTCCAGATCGCGTCGTGCTTGGTTCGTCAGATCCGGAGGCTGCGCGCAAGGTTGCTGCGCTCTATTTGCCCTTGCGCACGCGTATACAGATCACCGACCTGTATACGGCTGAAATGATCAAGTACGCGTCCAACGCCTTCCTGGCGACAAAGATCTCCTTTATTAACGAAATCGCACAGATTTGCGAACGCCTGGGGGCCGATGTAAAAGAGGTGGCCGTGGGTATGGGCTACGATAAGCGCATCGGGCGAGCCTTCCTGGATGCCGGTCTGGGATACGGGGGGAGTTGTTTTCCCAAGGACGTGCGCGCGCTGGCCCATATGGCGGATGAAGCTGGGCTGCATCCACAGTTGCTCAATGCTGTGATGGATATTAACCATGACCAGCGCCGCCTCGTCGTCACAAAGTTAACCTCTATTCTCGGCTCTCTGCGTGGTTGCGCCATAGGCATCCTGGGCCTGGCCTTCAAACCCAATACCGATGACATGCGCGAAGCGCCTTCAGTGGACATCATCCGCTGGGTCACGAGCCAGGGAGCAGAGGTACGAGTGTATGACCCGGTGGCGATGCAGACCGGGCGTGATGCTTTGGAGCGTGAAGGTATTCGCATGGAGACGGTAATCTTCTGCGATAGCGCCTACGAGGTGGCGGAAGATGCTGATGCCCTGGTCATGGTGACGGAGTGGAATGAATTTAAATCGCTGAATATGCGGCAGATTCGCACTACCATGCGCCGCCCCGTATTGATCGACGGGCGTAACATTTATGAAGCGGCAGAGATGAACCGGCTTGGCTTCATTTATCGCGGTATGGGTAGAGGAACGGGTCCGGCTCCCTCGGTGTTGCCGCCGGGAGATAGCACCAGCACCCCACCGGTCAGTATCGAAGCGCCAAAATAGCAGGGGCCGATTATGCTTATGAACTTATTCACCTGGAGAGCGGAAAATCCAGCGAGGGCCGATAATGAGGTTTCACAAAATCATCCGGATATCGATCAGAGCACGGAGGGCCGATAAATCGGCGATGGGCGCGATAAATCGGCCCCTACGATCGATTGCCTACAAGTATTTCATATACCCGGACGTATATAGTAGGGTTGACCCTTGCGGTCAACCTATGGCGAACGTGTGGTCAACCTATAGCGTCCTTGCGGTCAACCTATGGCGAACGTGTGGTCAACCTATAGCGTCCTTGCGGTCAACCTATGGCGTACGAGTGGCGTACGAGTAGTTAACCTGTGATGGGAGGAGAATAGCATGGAGGAGAAAGACCTGCCATTGATATTTACGCCGTTGGTGCGCCAGGCGGGTGTGGCTATACCTGACTGGTTGTTTGGGCCGGCGGGTGTGGCGGGTTTGCCTGCGCCATTGAGTCTACCACGGGGCGTGAATATTGCTGTTGGGATCGATATCATCGAGGTTGCGCGCGTACGCAAGGTTTATGAGCATCATGGTGAGCGTTTTCTTAAGCGCGTTTTTACAGAGGTTGAGGTGATGCAGTGTCGTGGGAAGGCGACGCGGCTGGCCGGTCGTTTCGCCGCCAAGGAGGCTATCAGCAAGGCCCTTGGTACGGGCATTCATGGCGTGGCCTGGCGTGAGATGGAGATTGTCCAGTTACGCAGCGGTCGTCCGACGGTGACTTTGCACGGCAATGCCAAACGCCGCGCCGAACTGCTTGGCATTAGCGCCTTTGACGTGAGTATGGCGGACCTGGTGGATTGTTCTATTGCGGTGGCGGTGGCGGTTCAGGCGAATGTGGAGACATCAGAAAGATTAAGCTAGTGTTCCCTGCACTGTCCTTCACCGTTCCTACGTTGTAATTGCGGCAGTGTGACTCACGATGATTGTCTAGCTCACGTCAGAAATGCATGAACAAGAAAGGGTGTACTGTTTACTTTACATCGTAGACTCCCGGAAGTATCTCTGGGCTCTCTACTCCTTAATGGAACCATCTCTAAAAGTCTACGAATTGGGTAAACAGTACACTCGGTTTTGGGTGGAACCCTGGACTGACTACTCGTTGCTATAGCCGCGTCCGCTCGCTTGACCCTGGGCTGTCTCTTGTCCTCCGAGTTCTTTCAGGAACTCATCATGCTCCATTGGGTGTGAGAACATCGGGTAGTTTTTTTCAATGGCTAGGCGCTGCTCTTCTTCACTCAAGGTAGCGGTACAATCTCTGAGGGTGACAACATCGAAGCCCTTCTCATAGCCTGTACGCATCGTGGACTCGACACAGCAATTGGTCAAGAAGCCGCCGAGAGCGATAGTCGTAATACCACGACTGCGCAGGATAAAGTCCAGGTTGGTGCTGGCGAAGGCATCGAGGCCGCGCTTGCCTTCAACGACAATATCTTGAGGTACAGGAGTCAGGTCTTGTACGATCTCTGCTCCCCATGTTCCCTGACGAAACGATTGGCTATCTACCACACCCTTCAAAATACCATAAGGATTGGGAGTCAACTCGTGATAGTCTGGAGTAAACGTGATTGGAGCATGGATGATGGTGGCGCCCATCTCACGCGCTTTCTGCACGGTCTCAGCCGTATTGGAAAGCATGTTCGTCTTCTCCATCACATCCTTCACAGCGGGGTGTAGTGAGCCGCCTTCTGAGGTGAAATCATTTTGATACTCGATCAGCACAACTGCGGTCTTCTTTGGATCCATATTCTTGTCTTTCCTCCTTAGAAACAATGCATCATGCACGTAGCCCGGAACAGAGAGGGCCTCGTTACATAGATGATGCGTGCAGTATGCTCTGTGTATACTCACGCCAATAAAAAACACGAAAATCAACACCCTTGTACATACCCTATCACAAAACAGCGAAGTACGGCGCTCGGCCACATACTTGCCTCCCCGTTTGGGTCACGGATTGCCGACGAGTGCCTGGAACAACTGATTGAAGTCGGCCTTAGCCGTCTCGGCAAACACGCCCTTATTGCCGCCGATAGCTACTGTAAACTCGCCGCCAGAGTACGCCCACCCCTGTTGGGGTACCCACTTCATCTGGCTCAGTTGCGTGAACGCGCCCGCGAGCGTGTTAAACATCATCGTGACTGTGGCACAGAATTGCGCTGTCATCGCCGCCAACTCAGGTGACATGTCCATCTTCGCCTTGTAGTCCACCAGCTTCCCATCAGGGGTAAACTCACCCGCCGCGACAACGCCATTCAGCATGAGTAGGTCATCCAGCGTTGCTGCCATGTGGATCACTTCCTTTCCATGTGGTAGTTGAGGGCAAGTCTTTCTTGCTCGTTTAAAGTGAAGGTTAAAATCTAACCCTTAACAGAATACCATATCCATAACCTACATGCCACGTATAGACAGAACCATGCTCAAAACTGAGAAGAGATGGTAGACTATACAGGCCTCTTGATCCCGCATTAGGAAGAAAATCCGTCTTGTTAATATTTGTCCTCCTCCAACGATAAAAAAGAAAGAAGTGTTTAAAGTGCCGGGTGAACGATGACTCGCAAACATCTTGCAAATATATAGCAACATGTCATTCTGAGCGAAGCGAAGAATCTGTGGGTGAACAATGACCCGCAAACATCTTGCACATAGAGGACGGTCTTCTTCCACTCTACGAGGATCGGATTTCTGTCTTCAGCTGAGTTCGCTCATATGCATAGAAATGCAGGTGTCCAATGAAGCAGCGCACAGTTCTTGCTATAGCGCTTGTGATGATGATTGTCATCATGGTCCTGACTCTTTTTTTTGTCTCTTCTGCTCTCTCTGGCGTGCTGTTGGCCCAACTTGCAGCGCCTACTGCAACGCCCTCACCGACACCCACTCCTCTTCCCCCAACTACTACACCAACACCAGTTCCTTTTATGAGCGGCTCAGCCGCCTACTTGATTGATGCCGATACGGGCCGTGTACTCTACACGATGAATAGTTCACAACCACTCCCCATCGCCAGTACGACCAAAATCATGACCGCCATTGTGGCCATTGAAAACGCAAACCTGGAGCAGGGCGTCACCGTGGAGCAGTCCGATCTCGATCAAGTTCCGCTCGGTGCTAGTAAAGCCGGGCTCGTTGCAGGCGATTACTTCCGCCTGCACACGCTGCTCTATGGCCT
>VBHI01000385.1 GCA_005881495.1 Chloroflexota bacterium | reverse complement strand
CCTACGGCTCTCAAGGTCAAGACTCGCGGGTGTCCGCTTGGCTCCGCTGCCTTGACCCAGGTCAGCTTGCGCGGTTTTTGGTCTTCAAGCCTGATTGATGGGCAAAAAAAAGGCAAGTTTTTTCCCTCTTGACAAACTACACACATCGGTGCCATATCCCACAAAGCGCTGCTACCTGCTTGCTCAACGAGACGGGCACATCCTCGCAGGCCTTGCTGCGGAGCGCATGGCAAGGTTTTCGGTTAACGGGAAGAGCTCACCACCATCCGTTCAATGCGCACACTCTCCACGGGGTACCAGCGGCCCCACCCACGGATCATCACCAGCAGTTGCCCTTTTCTCCTTCTGACCGCGACCACCGGCCCCATGGGACAACTCACCTGCGCCGTGCCGAGGAAGGCTTGCTCCACCAGGGCCGCCTTGATCTGGCGGATATTCGTTGATTGCATGTGTCACTCCTTTTGCGATGCCACTGGTGCGCGATGCGCCCACCTGTCCCTTTCACGTGCCAGATGGTGTTCTGTCTCAGGAGTAGGAACTGCGCCAGATGGCGTGAGAACAAAGAGCTGGTGGTAGGGGGCAGGCGGGCTGAAGAACGTGTAGAGATCGACCAGGATCTCGGTGGCGAGCGCGGCGGCGCAGGCAGCATGGTAGACAAAAAGGCCAACATCATCTGAGAGAATGAGGGGATAGGCAGCTAAGGCTTTAGAACAGTACGGGCACCGCTTCGAGAGACTCTTAATCCCTACAGATCGGAGTTGTTCATCGTTGACGATGAGCATGATGGTTTTCCTCCTACATCAGAACTCCTGCTGGAGCCAAAGTGCTCCGCTGTTCAGTGTAGGAAGCGACTCCGCGGTTGACAAGTGGGTTTGCCAGTTTGAAGTTCCCATCTACGTCTACCATGTTACGAGACAGTCTCGTCTGTATTGGCCCCTGGTGAAATGCGCACAACTGCGCTAAATCGCTTGCGTAAGCACGGCGCGTCTGCGGAGAGTGATTCGAATGAGCCAGGTCAGCGAGAAACGTTGCGACCTGGATTTCCAGGGAGTGCTCTTCAGTTGCCATGGACTCCATCCATTTTTCCTTATTCCTGTGATAACGATAAAGATGGGCTCTTTGCAAAGCCCATTCTTCACGCTCAAGATCATTTTGTTTTCGGCGCTATTCCTGAGATAATAACCATTCTAGCAGGAATCTGCCGCATTTGGAAGAGTAAAATGACCGTTTTTCGCCCAATAGTCCAGAAATACTCCGCTTTTCGATTGTTCCTCGTTCGTTAGAAGGAAAAACTCTGCTTGATGGAGAGAAAGACGAGGAATGCAGGATGCCTGTTGATTACCTGACCGAGGAACAAGAGCAACGCTATGGCCGCTATGTTGGCGAACCGACAAGAGAGCAACTTGCTCGCTATTTTCATCTGGATGATGCGGATCGCACCCTCATTGCCCAGCGCCGTGGGGATCACAATCGGCTCGGCTTTGGGGTGCAAATTGGCACTCTCAGATTCCTGGGAACCTTTCTCACCGATCCAGTGAATGTTCCCGTGGGAGTCATTGCTTACATGGCCTCCCAGCTTCGTATTGCGAATCCCCAGTGCATTGTGCGCTATGCCGAACGCGTCCAGGGAGGATTCGCCTTGATGCGTTTTCTCTATGCGCGGGCCTGGGTCGGCACCGAGCGACCCAGCGTCCTCTTTGATCTGGCAACCGCCTGGTTACTCGACAAAAAAGTCCTGTTGCCTGGCGTCACCACCCTGACTCGTCTGATCTCCTCGGTGCGAGAGCGGGTCGCTGAGCGCTTATGGCAACGATTAAGCGCGGTGGTCACACCTGAACAACGAACTGATCTGGAGGGACTTCTAGCACGCGCTGGCACCTCCCGCATCACACATTTCGAACGCCTGCGCCGCGCTCCTTCACGCGCAAGTGCGCCGGTCCTGGTCCAGGCGCTCTCGCGCCTCACGGAAGTGCGCGAACTGGATGTTGGTCCACTTAACCTGGGGAATGTGCCTGCGAGTCGGATCAAAGCGCTGGCACAGTATGCCGTGACCACCAAAGCCCAAAACATTGCCAATTTAACCGAACAACGTCGCACGGCCACGCTGGTGTCGTTTACACGCCAGCTTGCGGTTACCGCACAAGATGATGCGCTCGATGTGCTGGATATGCTCATCCGAGATCTGCTGGCACGTTCCACAAGCGACGGGAAGAAAGCACGTCTGCGCACATTGCGTGATCTGGACGCTGCGGCCTTAGCGCTTGCCGAGATCAGCGAGCAAGTCATCACTCCGGAGTGGACCGACGAGCAGGTCCGGGCCTTTCTCACAGAAAAGCAGATCACGATTACGGGGGCCATTGCGACCATCTACGAACTGGCACGGCCAGCGGATGACAACTACTACCAGGAAATCGTGGCGCGCTATCCTGCGGTCCGCCGGTTTTTCCGGCGCTCCTGCGCACGATCGAGTTTGCCAGTAACGAGGCGGGTAAACCCGTGCTCAAAGCCCTGACCTTCCTGCATGACCTGGAAGAACAGAAACACCCCGATCTGACCAGTGCCCCGATGGAGGTGGTTCCTTCCAGTTGGAAACGCCTTGTAGCTCCGAAAGATCAGCCCGTTGATCGCCGCTATTATACCTTATGTGTGCTGGAACGGCTCCACGAGGCGCTGCGTCGCCATGATGTCTTTGTCGAGGAGAGTACCCGCTGGGGCGATCCACGAGCGAAGTTACTCTCCGGGGAGCACTGGGAGCGGGTGCGACCCACGATCTGTCAATCATTAGGAAGAAAGGTTGAGCCAAAGATGGAATTCGATGAGGCCTATCGCACCACTGCCGCCAGGTTTCCTCAGCCAGGTGTGCGTCTTGAGAAGGTGAAAAACAAAGCGGGGCAGGAACTGGATAGCCTTGTCCTCACCGGCCTGGACAAAGTAGAGGAGCAAGAGAGCCTGCGGCTTCTCCGCCACCGCGTCGCCCGACGCCAACCGCTGGTCGATTTGCCGGAACTCTTGTTGGAAATTCAGGCGCGTACCGGCTTTGCCTCCGAATTTTCGCATATCAGTGAAGGGCGCTCGCGCCTTGACGATTTTCCAACAACTATTTGCGCCGTCCTGCTGGCCGAAGCCTGCAACGTGGGACTCACGCCCATGGTACGCAAAGGGATTCCGGCTCTGGAGCGCGATCGGCTGCTCTATGTGCAGCAGAATTATATCCGGCCCGATACCATTTCCCGCGCCAATGCACGGCTGGTGGACCATCAAGCCACCATCCCTCTGGCGCAGGCATGGGGTGGTGGAGAGGTTGCCAGTGCCGATGGGCTGCGCTTTGTCGTTCCTCTGCGAACCCTGAACGCTGGTCCCAATCCCAAATACTTCGGCACTGGGCGCGGCATCACGCTGGTCAACTACACATCGGATCAATTTAGCGGTTTCAAAAACATTGTCGTCACCGGCACGCTGCGTGATTCGCTGGTCGTCCTGGAAGGGCTGCTCAACAAGAGACGGGCCTCCATCCCAAGGAGTTGATGACTGACACGGCCTCATATACCGACGTGATTTTCGGGCTTTTCTATGTGTTGGGCTATCAATTCAGCCCACGCCTAGCCGATGTGGGAGAAGCGCGCTTCTGGCGCATCGATGCCTCCGCAAACTACGGCACGTTGAACGGCCTGGCCTGCCAGACGATCAATCGCAAGCTGATCGAAGAGAACTGGGATGATCTGTTGCGCGTGGCTGGCTCCCTCAAACTGGGCACCGTCAGCGTCACCGAGCTATTGCGAGCGCTGCAAGGAGGGGGGCGTCTTTCCACCCTGGCCAAGGCCATTGCAGAGTTGGGACGCATCGCCAAAACGCTTTACCTGCTCTCGTATATTGACGATCCTGCCTACAGGAGGCGTATCTTGATCCAGTTAAACAAAGGCGAAAGTCGTCATAGCCTGGCACGCGCCACCTATTTCGGACACAAAGGGGAGGTGCGCCAACGCTATCGCAAGGGGGCAGGAAGAGCAACTCGGAGCCTTGGGGTTGGTGGTCAACGCCATGGTCCTCTGGAACACGTTGTACATGAATCGAGCGTTAGAGGAGATGCGAGCGCGGGGCATGAAGATTCTGCCAGAGGATGTAAAACGCCTCTCCCCACTGGGCTATGATCATATTAATCTGCTGGGTCGGTACACCTTCTCGCTTGCTGAGGAAATCCGTCAAGGAGCCTTCCATCCCTTGCGTGAACTCGAAGAGACGGACCAAGAGGAGTCGGAAATCAGCGCCGAGGCACTGAGAGAAGCATAGATCCCTTTCCCTTTTAACCAATCTGCGAGCTGGTCAAGGCGTTTTTAGCCTGGCCAGCCGCTCACCTCACGTCGCGACATTCTCCTCTCCTCCGTCATACATCGCTTCAGAGTAGCTTCAGCAGCACCCCAGGCGCATGGACAAACTGCCTTCTCTCGTCTAATCTCTTAGCGTTGTTTTTCGTTCCATTCATACTCAAGGGCCTCTTTCAGGACTATGAACGGTCTGCTCTGTTAGTGAGAAATTCGACAACGACTCGATCACCGTCAAGAGTGCGGAATGATCCAGGTCGCCCTTGCCATTAGCGACGAGCGAGGTAAACAATTGCTCTACCAATGTCCCCATCGGCAAAACGACGCTGTACGCTTGCGCGACCTGCTTGACGATTCTGAGGTCTTTGAGGTGAAAAGCCGCTTTGCCTCCAGGCTCGAACGAATGCTGTATCATTGACGAACCCCGCAGGTCCATGAAACGGTTCTGAGCCAGGCCGCCACTCAGCACTTTCAGGATGATGTCGGGTGCTACACCCGCCTTTGCGCCCAGCACGAGTGCTTCAGAGATGGCCTCGATGATGAGCGCGACGAGCACCTGATTACAGGCTTTCACGATCTGACCGGAGCCGCCAGGGCCGCAGTACGTGATCGTTTTCCCAAGGACTGAAAAGAGCGGTTGTGCCCGCTGGAAATCCTCCTCGCTTCCGCCGACCATGATGGAGAGCGTGGCGGACTTTGCCCCCTCTTCGCCTCCGCTCACAGGGGCGTCGAGCGATCGCACACCATGGGGTTCAAGGATGCTGGCAATACGTCTTGTCGCCAGAGGTGAGATGGTACTCATGTCGATGAAGAGCATCCCTTCACGCACGCCCTCTCGAAGGCCATCAGCCCCTACGACGACGGACTCGACATCTGGGCCATCTGGCAACATCGTAATCACACTATCGCTCTGCTCAGCCACCTCTCGTGGTGAGTGAGCTGCTACCGCTCCTGCGCTCGCAAGTTCGTCAATGGCGGGACGACTGCGATTGAACACCGTGAGCTGGTAGCCAGCGCTGAGCAGGTGTTGCGCCATTGGCCTCCCCATAAGTCCGAGGCCGATAAAACCGATGCGTTCAGTCATACTGTACTCCTTGCAATGCTTGTCTACAATTACAGAGTTGTTAGCGGGCGAGCCAGCCACCGTCTACGACCAGCAGGTGCCCGTGCAGGTAATCGGACGCGGGTGAGGCCAGGAAAACGACCGCCCCTGCCATATCTTCAGGCGTCCCCCAGCGACCAGCCGGAATACGCTCGCTGATTTGCCGCTCACGCTCAGGATTCGCTCGGAGCGCGACGTTGAGATCGGTGTCCATGTAGCCCGGGGCGATGGCGTTGACGTTGACGCCCTGACTGGCCCACTCGTTGCACAACGATTTCGTCAGCCCTGCGATAGCATGTTTGCTCGCGGTATAGGCTGGTATGGTTATGCCGCCCTGGACAGACTGTAACGAGGCGATGTTGATAATCTTCCCACGGCCCTGTCGCAACATCTGGCGTCCAAAAACCTGGCAGAAGAGAAACACTGCCCGGAGATTCACGTTGATGACGGTGTCCCAATCTTCAATGGGGAAATCAACAGCCGGGGCGCGGCGTTGCACACCTGCGTTGTTGACCAGGATATCGACATGCCCAAAGGAGGAGAGTGCTGCGTCCAGGGCCTCCTTCGCCGCTGTTTCGGTGCCGATATCGAGCGTAAGGGGAAGGAAACGCCGGCCCGTATTGGTGATCCGCTCCGTTAATGACTCATTATGAGCGGTGTGCTGGATCGATATGATATCAGCACCCGCCTCAGCAAGTGCGGCCGCCATGCCAAATCCCAGACCACGGCTGCCCCCTGTTACAAGAGCAACTTTTCCGTCTAGTCGAAACTGATCGAGAATCAAGAGCCTCCTCCTTCACGTCTAATAGGTGAGAATGCCGCCATCGTGCGGCAGCATCAGCGCCATCGCCGATGTAGCCCAGGGGAATGCGGGCGTTGCGTTCAGTGCGTATCTCGGCTGGCGTTTGCCCAGTAAGGCGGGCGACTTCACGGTCGACCACATCCTGCATGGGTGTCTCAATCATGCCTGGACAGACCGCGTTGACGCGTACACCGTACCTGGCGCTATACTGGGCCAGCGTTTTCGTGATCGCCAGCACCGCCGCCTTACTGGCATTGTAAATGGGATGATACGTCGTGCTCGCCATTTTCCCCGCGACGGAGGCCATATTAACGATGCGCCCGCTGCGCTGGCCTAGCATATGCTGGAGAGCCAGTTGGCAACAAAAGTAGGTGGCCTTGGCGTTGACATTCATGACGAGATCCCAATGTTCTTCGCTCACGTCCAGTGGCAGGGCGATGCGCTGCACGCCCGCATTGTTGACCAGCGCATCAAGACGGTGATAGATGGAAAGCGCGGTCTGGATCATGCTCTCTCGCTCATCCGCATGCAGGATGTTCACTGAAAGCGCAAGCGCTTCGCCCCCGCCCGCCCGGATCTCATCCGCAACGTGTGCCACCGCATCACCTTGCAGGTCTGCCAGGACAAGCTTCATTCCATCCTGGCTCAGGCGCAGCGCTATGGCGCGCCCAATGCCCTGTCCAGCTCCTGTGACAATAGCGACCTGTCCCTTTACAGGCTGTTCCATAGTAGAGACTCCTCTCTTTGAGTCGGCTTAGTAGCCGAGTTCACGTTGTACAAGGTTGAGTAACGGTTCCCCGGTGAGATAGCGGCGCAAATTTTCACGTAAGAGATCGACAATGCGGTCATTGTAATGCGCACTCAGACCGGCGATGTGTGGCGTGACAATGACATTGTTCATGGTCCAAAGCGGACTATCGGCTGGTAATGGTTCGGGATCGGTGACCTCGAGGGCCGCCCCGCCGAGCCGTTGTTCCTGAAGTGCCGCGATGAGTTCGTTCTGATCGATCAACGCCCCTCGCCCGATGTTGACGAGGAATGCATGTGGGCGCATGGCCGACAATTCCGCTTTGCCGATGAGAAACTGCGTCTGCTTGCTCAAAGGTAATGCGAGGACAATCGCGTCGCACGCTGCGAGGAGGGTATGCAGTTCGTCCAGGTCGTAGAATCGCTCTGGAATGCTACCATCCGGGTCACCAGTACCCACCGGTGACCACCCATCGAAGGTGGCGGGATGCCCACGCCGTTTGGTGGCGAGAACATGCATCCCACAGGCTGCGGCGAGCCGTGCGACCTGGCGTCCAATCGCGCCATAGCCGACAACGCCGAGCGTTTTCCCGCGAATTTCAG
>VBHI01000384.1 GCA_005881495.1 Chloroflexota bacterium | reverse complement strand
TCAGACGCTGGGCACAAGAGGGCCATGCCGGACTCGATGATAAACCTTCGACGCCCCATCGTCCTGCGCGCAAAGCGGGCATCCGGGAGATCAATGAGGTGGGGAAGTTAGTGGTGGAAAGTCCTGAGCTGGGCGCGTACCGCGTTCGTGCTGCTCTGGAGCAAATCGGGATCAAGCTCTCACAGACGACGTGTGGACGGCTTCTCGCTCTCAATCGCAACCTCTACGGACTCTCTGCCTCCAAAGGCGGTTCCCCGCGCGAGCGCAAAGAGATGCCCTTCAAAGCCAGCTATCGCCACGAGTATTGGTGTGTGGACGTGAGAT
>VBHI01000383.1 GCA_005881495.1 Chloroflexota bacterium | reverse complement strand
ATATCGTCCGAAAAATGGCAGACGCCAAGTTCGCACGGGCCACGTCTTGGGAAGAGATGATCGCCATCCACCGCAAGTGGATGCGCGATTACAATGTGCAGCGCCACTGGGGACACGAAAAGCGTGAGGACGGCTGCCACAGCCCGGTTCAGGTCCTCGCGTGGCACAAAGGTACGATGTACCCAGCGGAGTTCCTCGACCGTATTCTGTTCGCCACCCGCTACACGCGCTATCTGGACAAAAATGGGTTTCTGCGCTTTCAGAATTGGAAGCTCTACGGGGAGCGGAGACTGGCGAAAGCTCCGGTCACGGTGTGGGTGTATGATGGGTCGCTCAAGGTCGAGTAGCAAGCCGTGACGCTTACTCAGTACATGGTGGACCTCCAAGAGGATCACAAGCACCTCTCGCAAGTGAGTCATCCTCGTCTGGCCCAGACCCCGTTTCGCTCACCGCAGCTCGCGCTCTTCGATCTGGGTCCGGGCGAGTGGCTCCTCTACTGGAAAACCCCGGAACTGGCCCCCGCACGCCGCAGACGCCGCGTTCCCGGCATTGTTCAATTGCCATTGTTCGATCTCGAACCAATCGATCTGGCTGTGGGGGCTGATGAAGGAAGGGACGCACTACACCCACGTTCCCATCTCCAGCTCGTTGAGAAGCCCTCCTCTGATCAGTGAGGGAGAGCCACGGGATTCAACCATTGACACATCCAATCCAGCGAAACAAACCATCGGTCCCGGCTCGCTTTCCGGGATGTTAGATGAGCGGGAAGTTGCGCAATACCTGCTGGAGTCGGATGACCTGACGCGGGATAAACTCTGCAATAGTCAATCCGACGACAGAGGCGACGGCACTCACATCTGCGACGAGTCGTTGCACTTCGTTGCTCCTCAGCCCGTCAGGCTCCGCACCAAGCCCGAAGACGATCTCGTTGCTATCCACGACATCGACATCAAAATGGATGGCCACACGCGAGCATCCCGACGCCTTGAGCCAATCGAGAAGCGGCTGACTGGAGAGGTGAAGCTCGTCAGGACGAAACGATCTGATCCCCCAACGGGCGACGTTGGGGAAATCGTCTTCGGTCCAGGAATGCAGACCGACAAGAGCCACTCGGCCTGGATCAATGGTGGCAGGCAGAAGGCGAAGCACATCTGGATCTCCATGACCAGTGAGGACGGCAACCGCCATCGCATGGTATCCGGAGTAGTGACTGGCGGGAGTGCCGACGTCGGGGTGCGAGTCGATCCAGAGTACCGCAAGATCATCCCCATAGCGTTGGGCCAGCCAGGAGAAGGGGGCCACGCTCACTGAGCACTCTCCGCCAAGTGTGAGGATCTGCTTCGGGCTGTAGCGGCCTATCACCTCCAATGCTCCGGCCAGTTGCGCGACCACTGCCTCCTTCGCTTCGATCCCATCCTGCTTGCCCAGACCAAGATCGCCAGAGGAGACCGGAACGAGAGCGGTCGGTCCGGTGTGTGCTGGCAGCACCGCGCCCAGAACGGCAGCTCCTACGGCATAGCCTCTGCGAGCTTCCTCCAAGGGAACCTCCGAGAAGAACTCGCGAATGGCTTCCACGCCCGCACCTTGCCACTGCGGCCAGACCAGACGCAGCGTCGGCGCATTCTCATTGACGGTGGCCGAGGGATCTGTTGTGTTCGTCATCCTGATTTTCTCCGTACATCTCACGCGCGTTGAACAATGCATATTCTCTCAGATCAACATAGCAGTATATCATCTCTCGGTAAGCCACCTGTGAGTCCTTGAAGTGGTCAAGAGCCACATCTCGCGTCATTTACCAGGCGTCTTCGAGGTCGCAGGCACCGGTTGGGCACAGCGTGGCGCGTTCAATAGTCACAGCTTCCACTGGCGTCCAGCGCCTCCACCCTCGAAGCTGGACCAGCAATTGCCCCCGGCTGTATCTCGCTGCCATCACTTGTGCTGTGCCCCAGCTCACCCGCGTACACGGATGAGACGCTTGCTCCCACAGCGCGGCCTTGATCTCTTCAAGATCCGTTGATTGCATGTGCCCCCTCTCCCGGCGCGTGTTCGCCAATGGGGTCGAGAACAAACAGGTGGTGGTAGGGTGCTGGTGGATGGAAGAAAGTATACAAATCGACGATGCTATCGGCGGCAAGCGCCGCGGCGCAGGCAGCATGAAAGACAGCAAATCCGGCATCATCGTTCATGATCAAGGGATACTCTTTCAGAGGCTTGCAACAGTATGAGCAGCGTTTCGAGAGACTCTTAATCCCTGCCGCGATCCGGTGTTCGTCGTTCACGATGAGCATGATATTCTTCCTCTCTGATCTGTCTGTTACCTACACGAGTCGTAGGAGATCTGCGAGAAAAGTATACCAGCCGTGCTCCTCGTGATTGCCTCTCTGAGGGAGAGTTTTACCGCAAGAGGCGAGTGCAACAATACGTACCCCAGGTTGTGGGTTAGTATGCTCGTGCCACTGCCCCTGCCGATCTTGGAACGCGACCTTGCGCTCGGTATGATAGATGCGCGAGACGACATGCTCTTGCTGCTCCCAAATCGTGCGCCACACCGCGATATCATCAAAGCCACTGTCTAACAGCCAGGTCACCCTCTTGTGCTCTTTGAGCCGAGTCAGTGCCTGGCTCACCGTCGAGAGCGCCTGCTGCACCTCTGCTGGCTCACGCGACATCCTCGGGCTCCTGACTACTCAAGAGCCGATGAGAGAGCAAGCCGCGCCGTCCGGGCGTCAGCCCAATCAGCACTCTGGGTGCGGTAGCCTGGCACCAACTGCTCATCCAGGTCACGCACTTGCAGCAGGTACGCCATCACCTCGGCGTAGGGCTTGCGCAGATCCGAGCCATCGGCGATCAGCCACAACTCCTCTTCTGGGGCCTGTTCTAACTGCTCCACCGCCACCTCCCGCAAGCGCTTCGTCACCTGCTCCGCATCCAACTCTGAGCGCTGCGTGCTCTCGCCGGTCGCCAACCGAATCACGCGTTGCGACCCTTTCTTTCCTTTGCTCAACTCCGCTGACTGCGCCGCAATCTGTTGACAAATCAGACTGCCTGCTGTGATGATCCCTTTGACGATTTCTCCAAACGTCTTGCGCGTTCGCTGATCTCCGATCAGTCCAGCAAAGTGCTTCACATAGCTCGTCAAGGGATCTTCCCATGTGGTGTTCCACTCCATCTGTCTTTCCTCCTCTTCAGACTCAGGTTCTTCCCTTGATTCTATCACCTCCCCTCCCATTTATGAGTGGATGTCAGAATAAAACAGCTTGCCAAAACGAGCAAATGTATGTAGGATAGAAGCAGATCGCCTGTTTTTGTAGGGTGATCATTTGTTCGTGCATTTGAAAAGGGCCGGACAGATGTCCAAGCGCATTGCCAGCGACGTGACGCTCCAGCATGACGTCCCAGTGCCCATGAGCGATGGTGTGCAGCTCGTGGCGAACGTCTTCCACTCGTTCCCGCCGAGGTGCTCGCCGGTTTTGATGTCGGTCACGCCGTACGGCAAAGACACGCTGCCCGATCGGCGGGGGATGCTGCTCATGCGCCTTGCGGGGACGCGGTTTGGCCACCTGGACTGTTCCACGTGGACGGGGTTCGAAGCGCCCGATCCGCTGTTCTGGGTGAGGGCCAGCTACGCCGTCGTGCAGGCGGACGTCCGCGGCATGCACAAGTCGGAGGGGCACGCCGGCGTACTCTCGGATCGGGACGCGGCGGACTACTACGAGCTGATTGAATGGGCGGCCAGCCAATCCTGGTCGACAGGCGCCGTCGGGCTGCTTGGCGTCTCCTATCTCGCCATGTCGCAATGGCGTGTGGCAGCGCTGCGACCGCCATCACTCCGGGCCATCTGCCCCTGGGAAGGGGTGACCGACCTGCTGCGGGAGCTCGGCTATCAAGATGGCGTGCCGGAAACGGGCTTTGTCGGCGTGTGGTGGTGCTTCCGCATGGAGCCCGGCCATAACCGGCGCTTCCCAATGAACGAGAACTTTCCAGCGGATCGTGACCAGCATCCATTCGACGATGCCTATTGGCAGGCGAAGCGCCCAGCATTGGAACGCATTGAGGTGCCGGCCCTGGTGTGTGTGAGTTGGTCCGACCATGGCCTGCATACCCGAGGCTCGCTCGAGGGCTTCGAGCGGATCGCCTCGGCCCAGAAGTGGCTCTACACCCACGGCGGCCGCAAATGGGAGACCTTCTACTCCCCCGAGGCGCGGGAGGTGCAACGGCGCTTCTTCGACCACTTCTTGAAGGGCGAGCCG
>VBHI01000382.1:6537-7422 GCA_005881495.1 Chloroflexota bacterium | reverse complement strand
CGTTAAGCTGTTCAAAAACATGATTGATTTACTCCTTCATTTTGTTTTGTTGATTTAGGCGACGGGTTCTGGTTCCGTGTTCTGTTCTTGTTCCTGGATGCGCTGTGCGGTGCGCAGGTTGGTATAATAGGCTTCGCAGCCGTCTTTGAAACGGTTGATGCGGCTGCGTAAGATGCCACGTTCTCCCTGGCAATAGTCCATGAAGACCTCATCATAAAATCCTTTGACAAAAGCCTCGATGGCGGGGGCTTCTTTGGTATCGATGTCCTTGCCCCAGAAGAGGGCATAGCCGGTGGCCTGCCGACCACGCACGCGGTCGAGCCAGTTCTTCATTTCGCCCTGTATCTGCCAGAGCAGGTCATCGCGCTCTATATTCAGGGGGCTGGTTATGATTGCTTTGGCGACGATATCGACGGGTTTTAGTATCGAGTGTGACTGGTAGCCACCACGGTAAAAGACCACGTAACGGTCTACACAACGTTGAATATTACCCAAATTTTCCTCCAATATTGTTTCATAGATGTGCAGGTAGTGTTCCACATCATTGGCGTATAATGACTCTCCACGCTGTTGTTTCTTCAGATAACTGAATAGATGCAGGGGGTCGGTCTCCAGATCGCGCGCGATTGCGCTCAGGTGTTTCCATTCAGGCTTGCCCTGCTTCGCATAAGTGTCTATGTTGACCTGATAGATGCTCGTGAGAACGCGCAGCTTGCTCATGATCTCGTTGACGCGGACACGCTTCTCTTTAAGCAAGCGATCAAGGTAGGGATGAGGAGCATCGAAGATGACGGTTTCACGAAAATCGTGCCCCGAAGAGAAAAGCGGAAGTGACATCTCCGAAATGACCACTTTGGTATTCGTCACGAGTGGCAGAGCGAGGGC
>VBHI01000382.1:0-6530 GCA_005881495.1 Chloroflexota bacterium | reverse complement strand
TTCATCCCGAAGAAGCACAGACCGGGATAGCTATCTTGTATATACTTAATGTAGCGACGATCATTGACTTCGACCGGTGTGGCTTGGATCTCCTCCTGTTCTTCATCTTCACTTGATTCATTTTTATCATCACGCTCATCGTCGTAGTAAGCGGGTTCCTGCGGTGTTTTGAACTTTTGTGGTGCCAGGAATACATCCAGGTGCAGCAGGTCGTGAACCGTGATATCCTGGCGGTCCAGTTGACGACGGATGGTGAAGAAATTGACGTCCTGCAACTGGTCGAGTATCCCCTGTACCATTGCTCCTGTCTCCGCAGTAAAGAAGAAGTTGGGATATACAGCGAGGTACTTCGTCTTGAGGGCTTCAAACTTACTCCCGGTGAGACGTAACTGGCCCTTGAGGAGTATCTGGCGCAACATCAGTTCGAGAGCACAGATGGCACAGATACCACCGGCATTCTTCCCGGCGTTGAGCGAGAGCTTGTTCTTATACACCCAGGGTTGGATGAGGACCGCGTTATCTGAATGTTCCTCGGTAGGATAGGCGCTGTTGCATAGTGTGCAGATAAGCTTACGGCCTTTGCTTTTTGCTCCTGTATAGCGTTCCAGTTCGGCCTGAAAATCAGGTAAACCTCCTGCTGCGCGCATCGCCAAAGGCACTTCGACGATACTATCGAGGTAGCGCTTCAAATGATTCAGATACTTGAGAGGCATTTGTTTGCGCAGTTCGCTACCCGCGAGGTTAATAACAAGCTGGAGGGCCGAGTTGAAAACAGCAAACAAATTTCCTTCACCATCATAGGCATCGATACCAGGATGGTCGCGCAGATAGCAGGCTCCCAACCAGAACCAACGATATTCAACACCTCCTTTATTTGGAATAGCCTGAGACTGTAGCCAATATGACGCAAGACCCAGTTGCTCTACAACAGCTTTCTCAGCCTGCTGGCGCAATGCATCCTGGCTCTTATCAAGCATACCCAGTACAGAGACAAAGATTACCGAGAAGAAACGTGCCAGCATACCGACACGGATATCAGGTGTAACATCGGTAACAAGGTCAGCGGCTATTTCGCCGTTGGCCTGCATTTGATGTATTTTTTCTAGCGGTAAAGCTGAAATATCCCTACTTGTACCTTTAATGGTAAAGCGTGCCAGTAGTTCAGCATAGTCTTCGAGCGATAAAAATTCAAAGTAATAGCCTGGGTGTTTGGCGATACCCTGGATACTGAACTTGAAACCAGGCGCGTGGCTTTTGATAGTACCGGCACAGATGTTGCGCAGTTGAGCCTGCACTGTCTCCACAATCTGTTCATTGGTAATTTCCACCTGGAGTGATTTGCGTTTGATATAGATCACGCCGTCGGAGAAAAAGAGGTAGGGCCAGATGCCGTCTCGCCCTTCAGTATAGAGATGAATTACGCCATTATTGACGACGTTGGTAAACAGGCCACGCACCTCACGTAGCTGGTGATAGGTAAAGACGAGTTGGTCGTCACTCAGTTCGGAGAGAATGGTGGTGAGTGTTCCCGTCTCGGCATCCGCCAGGATCGCCGCAGGAGAGGGTACAAGATAGGCAATATGGTCAGAGTACGTGCAGAGACGGCGCAACTGTAACATACGTCGTTCAGGCAACTGGAAACGCCAGAGAAACAAAATCAGGAAAGAACGCCTGTGCGTTACACAGTCGCAATTGTTCCGCGACCAGGTCTTTCGCATTTTCAATGTCCTCGCGAGTTTTTGTCTCCACGCCGCGAATATCTACTATCTTATCAACATCATGCATGAGATACGAGAGAATATAGACCTGCCGCTCGACGGCAGAAAAGGGCACGTCGACGAGCTGCTCAGCTTCCAGCAGATGTATCAGGCGCAGTGTTGGGAAGATGCCGTTGAGCTGGTGGCTAAGCATACTCTGATCATCTTTCTCCTCAAATTTGCGCTTTGTCTGCTCGTCTAAGCGGGAATTGTGGCTATGATCACCTCCCTTTGCAGATTTCACCGCGTAATGTTCCATCAACTCAGGAATCATATGCTCAATAAATGAGAGGGTTACATGGTCGTCAGGATCAACTGCTTGCTTGAGAAAATCCAGGTAAAACACTTCCGCTCCTTTCAATAGCTAGATTAGAGAAACATTGCCTGGTCGCCTTTGGTCTTACGCCAGAAGAGTAGTGAGTCCAATAATAAGGCTTCCTGGCCAAAGGCAACGGCATATTCAGCGCCTGTTTTATCCTGCAAACGCTGGATAGGGAACATCGTAGGCAAGTTTAGCCGCTGCTTCAGTTCTTTACGGCCCATATCACTGAGAATACAGGTGAGACTTTTCGTTTTGAGAACCCTATTGACCTGGTCACGTCCGGTAAATGATGGCTCGCGCACAAAGAAGTTATCCAGCACCTGTACAGTATGCAGACGGGCAGCATAGTCTGCCACCGCAAATGGCAGGCCCAGAATCAACTGCTGGCGTTCCGGTACATACTTGATAATTTTGAGGTAAAGCAACTGATCTTTATAGTCTCGTTCCTCCAGTCCTTGCCGCTTTACTTCTTGCATGAACTCCGCTGCAGAAAGTACTTCAAACTCAGTATTGGTGAGCAGGAAGAAAAGATCATAGGTTTGTAGATGGTTATCGGTGTCCCATACTCCACAGGAAAGCGGACTTAGACCACGGAAACTGCTCAATTCAGCCAGTATTTCGGGCTGTTTATTACGAATAGCCCAATACTTTTTCAGTGCTTTAGTCATGACAGGTTGGGTTTGTGCGCCATAGAAGAGATCATATTGGCTTGATAGTGCGCCGGTAAAGGCCTCGTTGGCATCCTTCTTGCTCTGGCTCTGCAGCTCTGCTAACACCTGTGCGGCCTGCACCACACCCCAAAGCTGTGTATAGCTCTTAAATTCAGCTTCAACAGGAAATGCCTCTCTAATCGCTTCATTGAATGTTTTCCGCTCAATCTCACCCAATGTACCCAGTTTTAGTATCAGTCGTTCTAATACAAAACGCGGCAATAGGGCATGAGCGTGGTAGATTGAGTATCCGGTGTGGCGTCCCAGACGGCCAAAACGTTGTAAGAACGAGCCAGCGTTGTAGGCTTCAAAGATGAGGTAGTTGATACGAAAATCAACGCCAATATCGACGGTCGAGGTGCCAACCAGGACATGTTTCTCAAAAGAAGCACGGCGCTCATCAGGGTGAGTAAGACCCGTATTCTCACCTACGGTGATATTATGCGGCTTAAAATATTCTTTCAAGCAGGCATAAAGGCGGCGAGCGGTTGCTACCGAGTAGACAAGAATAGCAGCCTTTGATTGTGGGTGCTGTTTAAAGAAGGAAAGAATATCTTGCAGGTGCTCCAATACCCACATCTCGGTGGGTGCTTCCTGGCTTACTTCGTGTAGTTCTAGCTCGCATGGTTGCAAAATACAGCGATATCCTTGTTGCTCCGTGGAAAGATAATTCCCTTCGATCTTTTTATAACGCAAACCGCCGCTCTCAAGTAGATCATTCATAAGCTTGCTGGGTGTGGCAGAGAGAAATACGAACTTCTTGCGGTCAGCGGGTTTATCGTGGTAATTGACGTTCAGGTAGCCCAACATGTTCATGACGGAGATGACCTGGGGCACGCCAAAGATATGGAATTCGTCAAAGAGGAAGTAATCAAAATATGCGCCGATGGTGACGGGAAGTTCTTTGCGTTGGTGATCCCAACCATACTGGTGACTCATCATCAGGTGAATAAGGTCGGGATTGGTTAACAGGATGCCGTTTCGCTCCAGGAGCTTGCGCGCCTCTTCAAGACGTGCCTTGTTATCGTTTTCCCGCATCAGTTGCGTGATTTTGTCGCTGTACATAGTGCCGTAGCGAGGCAAGCGAATCTGTAAGTCCTGCTCGTACCTTGGAAGAGCACGGTGTTGATCCTGCACTAATTCGTTGGTGGGATACATAGCGATGATATTTTTCTGCTTTTGGAATGCGGGCAGATACGCTGCAAGGCTTTTGCCGTCACCCGTCATAGCAACGTTAAAGATGACATCTATATTGGGATCATTGAAAGCTGCCAAGGTTTCAACTTGATGCTTCAGTAAACGTACGGAGCCAATTTGATGTTTAGAGTCTGGATGTACCTCCGAGTAGACAGGGAGGATGGATAATTTCACTGTCATTATTTTTCCTCTTCATACAATGTATACATCGCCTGTACTGTCTCTCTCATCATGAGCACTAATTTCTCTGGTGCCAACGCCTTCACCTGCTCGCCATAGCCCAGCAGTAGTCGCCTGGCCCACCAGACGGATTTCGCGTAGCCCTCGACTATGACCCCCTGGTCATCTTCTAAGAATGTGACCTGTTGTTCGCGTAAACGGGCACTCAGGCTGTTATGACGGGCTAACATCGGGGAGAGCCAGTAACGAATCTTGACGCCTGGGCGTTGACGTATTCCGGGGTAATAGTGGTCCTTGTCCTTTCGCAAGGTGCCTGGACGGATGCGGTCAATTCGATAGTCAATAAAGGTGTTCAAATCGCGTACATATGCGGTGAAGTACCAGTGCCCGTCGCGATATTCCAATTCGTAGGGTTCTGTATGTTCGTGCAACATGGGTTCCGCGTCCCAACTTTGCGCGAGAGGTGTGTAGGCAAACGAGACGTATGCACCCTCCTCAAGAGCCTGGTCCAGGAGCAGAATGGTGTCGCCATGCTGGCTATAGTCGACGACCGGTGACAGTGGCAGCAGGACTGGCCGGGCATGACGTTTGCGTTTTTGCCGCACCAGTTGATGGCTCTTTTCAGTGAAGAGCCACTTCCAACGCTTCAACAGGTGTTGTACGGCCTCCGCATAGGGTGTCCCTGGAGCAAAGCCCTCCTGTAAAGCCACAAAGGCTCGCGCCTCATCTTCATTGATGTCAATGGAAAAGATGGATCGGGCTAGACCGAATGTAACGGTACGGCGCTCGTTGGTGATAGCTAGCCGCTTGAGGCGCTGTTGCTCAACGCACCATTCGGCAAGATGTTCGGCGTCTGGTTCAGGCAGATTTTCGGCCTGAATGCCGGTTAGGGTTTCGATATCTCGATACAGAGCACGATCAGGATTCTCACCATACATGGGCAACTGTTTGAAGATCTCGTGCTTCGTAAGGCGTTTCGGCCAGGATACTTGAAAGAGTACAGCCAGCAGCATTATTCTCCGTGACTTATCGGTGCTGGGACTGGCTACTTTCTTCCCTGGACGCCTCACGCTCGATGATCGTGTGATAGAAAATTCACTCTCCATAAAAATTCCCTTCAACGGCAACAATTAGTATGATAGATAAATATGCTTTTCAAGTAGTAAGTCTTGAGAAAAGACACTTCAACTTATCTACATTTTTAGCTTAGCATAGTATGTGGGACAGAATCTGTCGTTGAATATCCATTTTGCAGGTACCATTGTATTTTCACAAAAATATACAAGAAGTAGATGAATGTCCTCATTATATCGTTATATTCTCCTTTAGATAGAGGTTTTTGTTGATACAGGGACTTATGTCAGCATGGGCATCGAAAAAAATCGGAGAGAGTTTAGAACCTTGTACTGGATAAGAGAGGTTTTTCTGTTAACTTCTGAATTCTTTGTCGTAGAGCATGTGTTTGTAGAGGGTATGAGGCTTCGTCTTGGTTGCGGGTGTAGGAGACAGCATGGAGAGAGAGGCCAATTTACTGCACTGTCCACACTCGGGCAGTGCTGTAGACCACCTCAGTAGCATTGGAGACATCATCAGCAAACAAACTAATAACCCCCTCAGTGTAAGAGTCGTCCCTGGCACTGTTTATCTTCTGACCATTCACATAGAGATCAAACATACTCCCTCGTGCCACCACGGCGATCAGATTTGACTGTCCCCATCCGCCATGGATAGCTGAGCTGGAACCACTTACCAGGGTGTGAGCAGTCTTCCCTGTAAAATCTACATATTTAACAAACTGATAAGACCTATTTTGACACACTGCCAGGTAATACCCCTGGTTAGTAGAGCTGTTGTAACGTAAAAGCATTCCTCCACAATCACCCTTGACAATAGTCATTTGCACCGCGAAGGCCATATTGTTAAATGGGAGGGTGGTGTTACATGGGTAAAACGAATTGGGCTTTGATGAGTAGACATGGAAGGCCCCATGAAAAAAGTGGCAGGTACCGTTCGCGCTTGGATTCGATTCGCTCCAGATGTCGGGCTGACTCAATGAGTCATATGCAACCAGGATACCACTTCCAGGGAGGTAGGAGGGATATGGATTTGCTGCAATCGTTGCAGCGTTCGTGTATATGTGCCCATATCTCAGTGTGTAGTCGCGTTCATATTGAGCGACAGCATTGTAGCCAACAAATCCGGTAACACTGGCAATAACGGCGGTGGCTAGCCCTATGAGCGGGAGCTGCAGCCTTATTCCCTTCTTTGGGGAGATGCTCTGTCTCCCCTGGACGCACGTCGCAAAGTAATCGAGAAGTTGTCGGTGGGCAAATGTATAGCCACCACCGATCTTGCGCAACAAGA
>VBHI01000381.1 GCA_005881495.1 Chloroflexota bacterium | reverse complement strand
CAATGATAAAGTCCAGAACACCGCCCACTTTAACCATGGCAATGCAAGTGTCAGCAACATCGAGAGAGGAAGAATGCTCTATAACGGTGCAGCGCTCTCATCAGATCAGAAGACCCTATACTTCGCGGGCATCCAGGGTTTATGGGCAGTGAACACTTCTAATCTCAATATACAGGGCTATTACCTGGCGCAACAGACTTTGACAGGCGTTGCCCTCAGTAGCGATAACCAGACGCTTTACGCGGTCGACCCGGCAAAAGGTATAACCTTGCTAAGCGCCACAACCGGGCAAATACAGAAGGTGATGCAAGGTGCTGCCCATAGTCCCTGGGGCATTGCATGGATCGTAAATTGAGGCAGCAGGGCACGTGTATAGTAGGGTTGACCCTTGCGGTCAACCTGGCCCCCAGCGGTCAACCTTGCGCATTGCATAGATCGTAAATTGTGCCGCTTTCCAGGCCGACCACAAGTATCGGCCCTAGAAAAACCACGGCCACGGCGCCCCCAACGCCGCTTCACGGGCAGACAGCAGGGCACGTGTCGTGTATAGTAGGGTTGACCCTTGCGGTCAACCTAGCCCAACGGATGAGACGAGAAACATGAGCAAGGGGCAAGAGAAAAATGCACATATTCTCATTGTCGACGACGACAGCCGCGTGACCAGCGCCTTGCGTCGCACGCTGGCTTACGAGGGCTACCAGGTTTCATCGACCTTAGACGGCGAAGGGGCACTGGCAATCGCTCGCACCAAATCTCCCGACCTGGTAATCCTCGACCTCATGCTGCCTGGCATCGATGGGCTAGAAGTCTGCCGGCGGCTGCGTGCAGTAGATGACGACATAACTGTGCTCATGCTCACCGCGCGCGATGCTGTAGCCGACCGCGTGGCCGGCCTGGAAACCGGGGCGGATGATTATCTCGTTAAGCCGTTCGCGCTCGAGGAACTTTTGGCACGGATAAAGGCGCTTCTGCGCAGGCGCAATCCTCCAGACATCCAGCGCGAGGTACTGTGCTTCGCGGACCTCGAATTGGATACCGCTATGCGACAGGCAAAACGCGCTGATCGCACCATTGAACTGAGCACAACCGAATATGAACTACTGGTCTTATTCCTGCGCAACCCGCGCATCGTCCTGACCCGCTCAATACTCATGGATCGCATCTGGGGCAGGGATTTTGAAGGCGGACCAAATGTCCTCGAGGTCTACATCGGACACCTGCGCAACAAGTTAGAGCAGAACGGTGAAAAACGGCTGATTCAAACAGTGCGTGGCGCTGGCTACGTACTCCGTGTTGCCGATTAAGCAGTAATAGAGGAAGTGATAGCCATGTACATTCCCCTACAGCTACGCTTGACGCTTTTTTATACGCTCGTATTGGCCCTGGCGCTCTGGTTCTTTGGGCAGATGGTCTACACCCAGGCAGCACAACGCGCCTATCGTGACCTGGACACAACCCTCAGTAGCCGGGCAGCCAGTGTGAGATTGGGCAAAGACCTTTTCATTGCCAACCCGCCTTCATTGCCTCTTCTCCTGCCCAGCGTTGACAGCGTGGGAACACAGGGAGTCTCCATTGAAATCCTGGATGACCGGCTTACTCTCCTTGCAACGACCTCTGGCTCCTCAACAGGCGGCCCGCAGACGTCCGTAGGCGATAATAGTACCAGCCCCACTCCCTGGGATGCCAAAGCAGCTCACACAGCTCTAGAGCATGCTGATTCACAGAGTGGCATTTACAGCACTGTTGCCTACCAGGGTCAGCACGTGCGCGTCTATACCCTGCTGAACAATGACCTTGGTCAAAGTCATGTCATCCAGGCAGCACGGTCTGAGCAGGATATTGAGCAATCGTTGACCGATTTACGTCTCCTGCTCATTCGTGGCGGAGCGTTGGTTGTAGTGCTCGCTCTGGTGGGAGGCTGGTTTATCAGCTGGGGAGTACTCTCGGCGGTGCACCGTATGACCAGGACTGCCCAAAATATCAGTACCTCAGGCGATTTTCACCAGCGAGTACCGGAAAGATCCTGGTTTGGACGGGATGAACTAACCACCCTTGCCGCCGCATTTAACCAGATGCTCGCGAACCTGGAAGCACTCTACCAGCAACAGCAGCGCTTTGTCGCCGATGCCTCGCACGAACTACGCGCTCCCATCACTTCTATCCGCTGCAACCTCGATCTGCTGGCAAAAGCGCCCGACCTCCCGGCTGAAGAGGCCCAGGCAGCGCTGGCCGACGCCCAGGCCGAGGCCAATCGCATGGGGCGCCTGGTAGGTGATCTCTTAACCCTGGCCCGTTCAGACTCCGCCCGGCAATCGCAACAATCTCAGGATGTAACCATAGCTAATGGCTATAAGAAGAACGGCGAGGAGAAGCAGCTGGTCGACCTGGATAGCCTCTTGCTCGAGGTCTTTCGCCAGTACCATCCTGCACTGGAAAACGGTAACATAGAACTGAGACAGCAGGGGCCAGGATTGCTGCTGCAACATATTACACCGGCCAGAGTGCATGGGGATGCAGATCAACTGAAGCAGGTTCTGGTTGCATTACTGGATAATGCGCTCAAATACACGCCGTATGAAGGCTCCATCTCGCTATCGCTAACTACGGATGAGCACTTCGCTATCGTTAAAGTGAGCGACACGGGCATTGGTATCTCTCCCGACGACTTGCCGCACATTTTCGAGCGCTTTTATCGCGCCGACCGCGCCCGCTCCCGCAATCGTGGGGGCAGCGGCCTGGGCCTGGCTATTGTACAGAGCATCGTACTGGAGTATCAAGGAACAATTGAGGCTGAGAGCGCACCTGGAAAAGGGAGCACCTTTACGATGAGACTTCCGCTGCCAACATAATAGTCTGCAAGCGCAAATTCGATCACCGCTTTACTTATGTCAACCAGCACGATGAACTTGCGCCCTCTCCTTTACGAAAAACATGCGCAATTTTTACACACCTCCTCTAAATTGGGAATATTTCGTCATGTTTGCAAAGTAGAAGGTTAAGATTTCTCAATGCTAGATAGGTACTTTTCTGCCAGAAAATCATATGCCAATGAATGGCCCTCTCCCCGATGAGGTAATATCATCTTGTGTTATCTGTACTCAAAATAATTCAGAGTGTTTCATAGCGTACCGGTGTCCTTCCTGAAAGGAGGAAGAAATTTCTATGCAGCAGCAATACAGGCGCAAAGCTGTCTCGTCATTTGTGCGACGTAAACGTTTTTCACTGTTCATGCTGGTTGGCTTGAGCGTGCCAGTTGCGCTGACGCTCATCGCCTCGGCAGTATTCATTCTGCCGCGCCTGGGTTCTCGCGCCGCGGCGGTCAATGGCGATTGTACTTTGATTGTGCCTTCCAATCCTCTTTCGGCTCAGGGGCTGGCCACACCCTATCAACTCGTCGCAACTGATCCGGCGAACGGACCATGTAACGAGTCGAACAAGGCGCAGGCGGCCTTTGTTCAGGGCGCGGTGATCGATCCGGCAACTGGCCAAATCTCCATTTACAATCCGCTCGTCATTGACCAGGGAACCCAGCCCGCGGCAGCTCCCGTAGTGGCACAACTCCCAGCCAAGGGCGTCGTCGCGCTCTGGTTCGGGTTCAATGGAAACAATCTTACTCTGCAAAGTACCAAGGGCAGCTTGATACAGAGCAGATGTGTTAATGGGGTCAATGGCTCCATATTTGGGCAGTTCGCCTACTGTAATGCCCCGGCCTTCTTCAGAGCGGCCAACAAGGCCCTGCAAGCAGGTTTACTGAACGCTCCACCACTTGGCATGGCGAATGATGGAAAAACCTGTCCTTCGGTTCGTGATTTTGGTGTAGTGGACATGGATCAAAGCGATAATGTAGTGACTTCCTACCTTGTAACAGCCAATGGACAGACAGCTCAGATGACTGCCGCCAATATGGCCGCATTGCAGACGACGCAGACGCAAGTTAATGGCAGCGACAACCGTCTCCTGGCGGTGGCCCTGGATGGTGCGCTCGGCTGCACTCCCTGGATGGCTCCTGACCTGGCTAATCCCGGCCATATGTTGCCCGCGTTGCCGCTCAACGAACTTCAGGCGGCTGTGCAACAGGCCCCTCCTGTCGCACGTGTGCCGGTGAATGATCCTATGGTACTCACCAACAATCAGCCCGATATCAACAAACTCAATGCCTATCGCGTAGGTGTCGATCAGTCCCGTGTGCCCACATTAGCAGCTGCCAGCACGAGAACCTACTGCAAGCACCTTCTCGCGATTGGGCCAGCACGTATACAACTTGATATGCAACTAACACAGGGACGGCCTTCGCCCGATCCCGCAGTCGCCAATACCCTCTTTACCTTTCTCGCACAACGTTTTGTTGCCAGTTACGGAGCCGCTGGGCTGAACTGTATAGACTTGCTGAATAAGCCCGACCCAATAACGGTAACAACTGACGCTAATGGAGTAGCTATCAGCTCCAACGACTGGAGTGCCCACTACACCGGCCACGCCGACTACAAGTCCAACAGTGGTCCCAACGACAGACGTAGGTGTGACACCCACGCCAACAACTGGAGCGACTACTACGCCGGCAGTACCGGCTACAAGTCCAACTGCTACGCCAACAATGGGTCCAGGTAACTGATGCATCTGTACAACGTCAAAAGAAAGGATACGAAGTTGCAAAAAATAATTCTACCTCTACTATAGACGCTATAGGCAACTTTGAAGTCTCCTTCACCGGCGATAACATAAATACCTTGAACCTGTTGAGAATCTAGCCTGGTTTATATGGGTTGATCCAGGCATTAACAAAACGGTAGGCACCCCCTGTGGTTGCCCCCGTTTTGCTCTAGACGTCAGGCGTGAGCTGGCTATCCCCGCGAGGGTATGCCTACCTCGAGTAGCTGTGGAATCTATTGTGCGGTCCTCCCCCCATCAATCGCAACCACCTGCCCCGTAATATAACTGGCCCCCTCTGAAGCCAGAAACAGCACCGTCGGAGCCAACTCCCCAGGTTGCCCAATCCTCCCCATCGGCGTTGTCCCTGCCACAACCGCTTCCGCCCTCTGCAAAATAGCCTCGGTCATGCGCGTCCTGAACACACCGGGCGCGATACAATTGACGCGCACCCCGCGCCCAGCCCATTCTATCGCCAACGAGCGCGTCAGGTTAATGACGGCGGCCTTGCTGCTATTATAGCCCACCGTATTCAACTGTTCGCCGCTCAATCCAGCAATAGAAGCAACGTTAACAATTACGCCCTTGTTGCGCTCTAACATGTGCCTTCCAACGGCCTGCGACATCAAAAATGTACCGGTGATATTAGCATCGATCACCTGCTGCCATCGCTCCAGGGGCATCGTTTCCGCAGGTGCACCCCACGTCAATCCAGCATTATTGACCAGCACATCGATCTCGCCGCACTTTTCAAGGGTTTGTGCTACGACTTGTTCGACTGAGGAGGCATTCGCAACATCACATACAAAGGAATAAACAGATATGCCCTGACTCTTTAAATACTGTTCGGCTTCGTTGAGCCATTGTTCTCGACGTGCTGTAATGACCACGGCAGCACCAGCAGCGCCAAAGGCTTGCGCAATTTCTAAACCTAATCCACGCGAGCCGCCAGTAACGAGAGCCACCTCACCGCTGAAATTGAAAGAAACAGTACCCATAAACGACTCCTCAAAAACCAATTAACGCAACAATGACTTTTCACAAATGGGGAACTCCCTCTTTCTGAAGAGTATACCATAATCCATATTAAATTTTGAAAGTGCATTATCGGCGGTAATACGCATCAACCTCAGCTGCCTCACCGTGTCACCCCATTCACTTCGTTCAGGGCAAGTGTATGGATTACCCACATCGTCACCCCCGGAGGGTCAGCACATCGTAGCCCACCGAGAGCCGTTTATCGGCCTCTGGTGGCGGCCCACCCATCGATGCCTGGCTACGATGTGCTGGCCCTGACCAGGTAACGATGTGGGTAATCCATACACGAATGTGCTCAGCATGACAGCGTTCCGCTTTCGCCACCCAGAGCTTCCAACCGCCCAAATGCCTCGCATATGCTATGATAGGAGAGAAGGACGAGGAGATTGTCCTGCCCTTCCTGGATCGTTTGGCGCGCACCGATCACGAGAAACGAGCAAGAAGCGATGAGTTTTGCCGGCAGCATCCTGACCGAGGACCTGGAACCATTACGCCAACGTCTGCTATCCCACCCGCTCTGGACAGGGATCGAGGAGGGAACGGTGCAGCTCGAAACCTTGCGTGTCTTTGCGCTTCAAGACTGGTGGCTGGTGCGGGAAGCGTATCGTCTTGACGCGCTGGCCGTCGCCGGGATGCCCGAGCTTGACCTGCAAGACCTCTTGCTCGCCAAGCTCGTGCCAAAGATCGGGGGCTACCAGTTGCTGCTACGCTTCGGCGAAGCGCTGGGCCTGGCACGAGCGGATTTTGACGCCGTCCAGCCGTTAGCTGGCTGTATGGCCCTGACCAACTACTTCTACTGGATGCTGGCCTATGGCTCGCCGCCGGAGAAAATCGCCGCCGTCAGTGCTAGCGAGGATATCTTCATCCAGATTTGCGCCCGTATCGGCCCCGCCCTGATGCGCACGTATGGGATGAGTGCGGAGCAGGTCGCCTTCTTTACGGTTCATGAGGAGCTAGGGCAGAAGGTCACGCCCATTGATGCTCTCCTGCTGGCCCGCTACGATACACCCGAAGATCGCCAGCGCATAACGCGGGCCGTGCGCCTGAGCCACGAGTTCGAGTTGCTGTTTTACGATACGGTTATGGCAGTGGGTTGATAGCTTGATGGGACAGATGCACATCGCCCCTCACAATCTTGCCCCTCGTTTCAAACAAGCCTTTGGCATCGTCAGCATCGACCCGCTGGCTGGAGTCTACCAACTCCATGAACTCATTGAGGAATCCTTCAGCCTGGTGGAGACCCATCTGGGTGAGCTCAATACTGCACAAGCGCGAGAGCGATTTCGAGAACGTCACTAGAGGCTGTTAGGGACTCGATAGTAAAACCCGTACGTTCCACGGACGCCCCGAACACACTGGAAAGGAAAACACCTACAGCGTTTCGGTCGCGACTCGTCAGTTCCCGAACATGTGCTATACTGTTTGGGAACCTCTGTGTTGGAAACAACTGGTGATGAGCATGAGGAACAAGGACACTACCCTTCCTGTTGTGCAAGGTGACACCCTGCTCTATCAACGGAGCGGGGCAGACTATCAACTGCCGGTGGGAACGCCAGCCTGGTATGGCTGGTTAAGCACAGCCCGCACCTTCGCCTATCGCGGTGCATTCGGGACTTTCACCGCGCGCAAAGAGCAAGCGAGCAATAAGCGCGGTGGCTGGTACTGGCGCGCCTACCGCAGGCGCGAAGGAACGCTCCACCGGGTCTATGTCGGCAAATCGGAGGAGTTGACACTTGAACGGCTAAACGCCGTGGCAGTGACCCTGGCCGGACAGGATAGTGTCGACGGTGTCGATGGAGACGAGCGTGAGCCTGGCCAGCGTGTTCCGCAGGGACAGCCGGAGGCCACGAGTGACAGAGGGCGTTTCTTGCAATCTTCAACAGGTGCCTCCTGGTCCCCGGCCGAACGCGGGGAAGCCTCCGAGACCGCGACCAGACGTTCCTCCACCCTCCCATTGCCACTCACGTCGCTCATTGGACGGGAGCGGGAGGTCGCTGCGGCCTGTACCCTGCTCTCACGTCCTGAGGTGCGCGAACTCACCCTCACCGGCACCGGAGGCGTAGGCAAGACGCGCCTGGCGCTCCAGGTCGCGACCGAGGTGCAGGGTGGCTTCACAGATGGAGTCTGTTTCGTCTCGCTTGCCCCCATTCATGATGCCGAACTGGTCCTTCCTACCGTAGTACAGGCACTCGGCCTGCAAAGCAGCAGCAACCGACCGCCACTGGAGCTGCTGAAAGCGTTACTGCGTGAACAACACCTGCTGTTACTGTTGGACAACTTCGAGCAGGTGGTAGCGGCAGCACCGCTTCTGGTGGAACTGCTCGCCGCCTGCCCGCATCTGAAGCTCCTGGTGACGAGCCGTGAGGTGCTCCATGTGCGCGGCGAACGCGAGTTTCCGGTGCCCCCGTTGGCGCTGCCTGATCCGAAGCATCTGCCTGACTGCGAGACCATGTCGCGCTATGGAGCGGTCGCCCTCTTCCTCGAGCGGGCAGGGGAGGTCGTTCCTTCCTTCCACCTTACCACCGACAATGCTCCGCTCATCGCCGAGATCTGTGTCCGTCTCGATGGGTTGGCCCTGGCGATTGAATTAGCTGCCGCTCGTCTCAAGCTGCTGCCCCTCTCAGCACTGCTGGAGCGGTTAGAGCATCGGCTGGCCGTCTTGACGGGTGGGCCGCGAGATCTGCCTGCTCGCCAGCACACCCTGCGCGACACCATCGCGTGGAGCTACGAGCTGCTCTCGAAGGGGGAACAGCAGCTCTTTCGCCTCCTCTCGGTCTTCGTCGGCGGCTGCACCCTGGAGGCGGTGGAAGCCGTGTATGGTGCGCTTGGAGGCGAGAAGGTACCCGTGCTGGACGGGGTGACGTCACTGCTCGATAAGCACTTGCTGCTCCAGACCCAACAGGAAAGTCACGAGCAGGGCGATCGGCGTTTGCTGATGCTGGAGACGATCCGCGAGTATGGCCTGGAGCGCCTTGCTGCGTGTGGCGAGATGGAAGAGGCCAGTCGTGTTCATGCAGCGTATTTTCTGCGTCTTGCGCAGGAGGCTGAAGCTCACCTGTTCGGGGCAGAGCAGGAGCGCTGGTTTGCCCGGCTGGAGCAGGAGTATGACAACCTGCGCATGGCGCTGAGCTGGGGAGTAGAGCAAGCGGGAGGTGATGAGGGAGGACAAAAAAGAGAGACAGCCTTGCGGCTAGCAGGAGCTTTGGTCCGCTTCTGGGCGGTGCGTGGACCTCTGAGTGAAGGGTTCGCCTGGCTGGAGAGAGCCCTGGCGAACACTGAGAGCGCTCCGGCACCCACGCGGATCAGGGCACTCAGCGGGGCATCCTGGCTGGCCTTTTTCCTGGGCGATGGAGAGCGAGCAGAAGTGCTGTGTGAGGAGTGCCTGCGGCTGTATCGAGCGGTCAGGGAGACGAGGGAGGTACAAGATATGGCGGCATCACTGCTGTGGCTAGGATGGCTTCCCTTGACGCACGGCAATGATGACGAGGTTCGCTTCCTGCTTGAGGAGAGCCGTGCGCTCGCCAGAGACGTGGGAGACAAAAGAAACCTTGCCTACTTGCTCCATTTTCTCGGGATGGCTGCCATGAGTTAGGCAATAAGGAGGATCTGGTCTGGTCGTTCCTCTATCTGGGGCAGCTCTTCTTTGCTCAGGGCAACGCTGCGCGTGCCTATGCTCTCGTCGAGGAAGGACTTGAGCTTGCCCGAGGGACGAATTACAAGATAGGCTCAGCCTGCTTGCTGTATCTGTTAGGACGGTTTGCGCTGGCTCAGGGTGAACTGACCAGAGCACAGTCCTGGCTCGAAGAGAGCTTGGCCGTATTTGAAGCATTGTGGTTGCAACCGAACATCGCCCAGGTCCTTTCCAGGTTGGCAGGCATCGCCCTTGTACGGGGCGATAGGGCGAAAGCCGGCACCTTGTGCGAGAGAAGTATCGCACTCTTCCGGCAGATGGACGACCAGGAAAGTATGGCCCTCTGTCTACAGGAGTGGGGAGGCATAGTCGCACGTCGAGGAGAGACCGTGTGGGCAGCGCAGCTCTGGGGAGCCGCCGGAACGCTCGGTGGTGCGACACAAAGCTTGCGGCCATTCGATCTCTTCACCCTCTTTACCATGCTTGGCGAGCATGCTGACTATGAGCGTCTGAGAGCCGCAGTCCGCGCCGAACTCGGAGAACAGGCCTTTGCCCAGGCCTGGGATGAGGGGCGGACGATGACGCCGGAGCAAGCTATCGCAGCACAAAGACAGCCAATGACGTCTGAGCAGACCATCGCAGCACAAGGACAGCCAATGATCCCCGGCCCAACTCGTACGCAGGCCAGGTCGAACAGGCAAAAGCGCCTATCGCCAACTTATCCCTACGGCCTCACCGGGCGTGAGATCGAGGTGCTCCGGCTGGTGGCACGAGGACTGAGCGATGCCCAGGTCGCTGAAGCCCTGGTTATCAGCCCGCGCACCGTCAATGCCCATCTTCGCTCCATCTACAGTAAACTAAACATTACCTCACGCAATGCCGCGACTCACTTTGCCATCGAACAGCATCTCATTTAGTATACTCGGGCGCAGATCTAGCCGTGATTGTGTAAGACCTGTGTACGTCTATTGGAGGCTGGGTCATCAATTCCTCTTATGGATGTATCTCAGCCTCAATGTATTAGCGCGATGTGATAACACGGCAGCACTCTCCTTGAACTGTCATGGAACTGCCATGGAACTGTCATGCTGAGCGCAGCGAAGCATCTCAACTTCGGTGATCACGTCAGCGCCGACCTACACCACTATCCTTGAACTGTCATGCTGAGCGCAGCGAAGCATCTCAACCCTGGTAATGTATACACACTTGCCTAGGTAGGACTTCAGCGTGAGGCGTTTCCCATCACCCCCGTCACTCAAAGATAGGCAACTCCAATACGTTGCTTTGCCGATGTGTCAGCAGGCCCAATACAGTAGATTCTCAAGTAGCTGGCCATGACTAACATGCCAGAACAGCAATAGCAGATGTGCGAGACAGGAGGTTTTCTCATGATTGCAGTACGTATTATACGAGTGATAGCAGGTGTTGCTGGCCTGGGAGCACTGACCCTTGGACTGTTATTCTGGATTGCCCAGATTGACTTCATAAGTTTACACATGTTGTTTGGCCTCATCGTGGCCCTCTCTCTTCTGATCCTTGGGATCGTGGGAGTGTTCACCAGAGGATTGAGGCTGCTTGGAGCTATTGGGATAGTCTATACGCTCATCGTTCCTGCCTTTGGATTGACGCAGGCAACGTTGCTGGTGGGTAGCATGCACTGGCTGATCCAGACGGCTCACCTGCTGGTGGGCCTTGGCGCACTCGCGTTAGCAGGGATACTCAGTACGCGCTACCTACGTCTCAAGCAGGTGACTGCCAAAGGTGCTCCACCTGAGCATGTCTTAGTACAAGTGAAAGAAGACTAAATAAAAGAAGGAACACAGACCATGTCGAAAAAACTGTTTGTCATCCTGCTCCTCCTATGCAGTGTGATGACTTTGATCCTGGCCGCCTGTAGCGCCGATAGCGCGACCAGCGCCGATACCAGATCAGCACCGAACCAGGTGCATATGAACACGACGAATTTTGTCTCGTCATCCATCGACATCAAAAAGGGGGAGAGTATCGCACTGATTGGTGATACGCTGATCCCCCACACCATTGCGAACGGAACATGGGAAAATGGTACGGCGAAACCGGCTAGAGAGCCTGGCGCACCGGAGGTCAAAGACGTGCAGATCAACGGCTTCAGTCAAGACACCATAGGCCCCTTCACCACTACCGGAACATTCCATCTCTACTGTACCGTCCACTCCGGTATGAACCTGACCGTCGTGGTGCAATGAAAGAAGAAAGGAGGTCGTCTCATGCTGACATCTCGCTCGCAGCTTACCTATGAGGTGAGTGAAATGAAGCGATCAAGAGAGATAGAAGGAGAGCGGAATGACCTCGTACCAGGGTCGCAATGTCGTAGCTCCGCTCACCGCGCTCACACGGAAGGCGACTGCGTGGGCAGAGAAGCCGTCTCTGGAGCCGCCAAACTCTGGGATCTCTTTTGAATGGACAACCACGCGAAAAGCAGATTCAGCACGGCGAACCCGTCGGTGATCAGCACACCGACGAGCATCTGGGTCGAAAAGCTGGCAAGGAAAGTCCAGGTGATCCCCAACGCCAGGGGACCGCAGACCGATCCAAGCCGGCTTGCCAGGTTGGAGAGCGCGCTGGCGGCCCCCATCGTTTCCCGCATGCCGACACTCATCACGAGGGTCTGATTGGGCCCGGTGAAAAGACCAATGCCCATGCCGATGAGCAAGAGGCGCCAGGCGAGATCGAGTGCGGACGTCGGCGACTGCACAATTAATGAGAGCATGAGCATGCCGACAAGTAGTAGGCCGGAGCCTGCCAGGATGAACGGTTTAGCTCCGTAGCGGTCCGTCAAGTAGCCCCCCACAAATCCCATGACCCCCATCCCGAGTGGCATACAGAGCAGGATCAGGCCCGCAAGGGATGGGGCAGTGTGCTGCACCGTGTTCATGTCAAATGGCAAGAGGTAGTAGAGCGCGGTGCCAACCGTCACACTACAGAAAAACGCCAGCACGCCCCACAGGAACGGTGGACGGCGCAGCAATCCTCCCATGTGGCGGTAGGCGCCCGACCCTCGGTGTCCCAGGCGCACGCCGCGCAGACTGAAGAGCCCCAGCAGCGCTGCCAGGAGACAGACCGGCACGTTCACGAAGAAGATGGATGACCAGCCAAAGCCCGCCAGGAGCAGGCCGCCAACCCCTGGCCCCGCGACTCCGCCCAGCGGGGCGAGTGCGCCAATAAAACCCATGGCCCGCCCGCGCTCGCTCGGTGCGACGACGGCCGCGGCCACCGCGATGCCTTGCGTGGCAATCAACGCGCCGAAGCACCCCTGCACCACGCGGCCCACCAGCAAGAGCGCGAAGTTCGGTGCCAGGCCGCAAGCGATACTTCCCAGTCCGAAGCCCAGGACGGCGATCAGGAAGAGGGGAAGAGCGCGAAAGCGACTCGCCAGGTCTCCGGACGGGAGAATGAGCAGGGTGAGGGGGATCGTATAGCTCAGGGTTACCACTGCTACCTGGCTATCCGAGAGCTGAAAATGCTGCGCGATCGGCGGCAGCGCGAGCGCGACGATCGTCGCATCCAGAGCTGAGAGAAAAATCGAGAGGCCAATGGCAGTCACAGCCAGCCATCTGCGTTCATTTTGCATCTATAAACCTCCTGGTCAGACACTGGTTCGCGCAAAAGTTTCTTCTCAGGCAACCACAATACCTCCATCAACGGATAATGTTACCCCTGTCAGATACGACGCCGCGTCAGAGCAGAGCCAGAGGACGGTTTCTGCCACCTCTGTAGGCTCTGCTACTCGTCCCATCGGGATGGCGCCGGTGATGCGCTGCCAGATCTGTTCATCGGCGAGCCAGTGCTCGTTCACTTGTGTT
>VBHI01000352.1 GCA_005881495.1 Chloroflexota bacterium | reverse complement strand
GCGTCGCTGCGCGCCCTGGGGGCCCTGGAGGACGAGGCGGATGAGGAGAGCAGCCGCCCCGAGCAGACAGCCGAGCTCTAGCCGGGGCGAGTGGCTGGGCGAGCGAAATGCGTGCCCCTGAATGACCTTGAGAAGCCGCACTAGACTCCTCTGATAGATTTTTGCACGAATCCTAGGCCTGCCTCGAAAACGGTTGCGATTGAAAGGCCAATACGACTATAATGGATACATTCAGTTCTTATGGCTTTTCATCCCAGGTCTCAAGATATTCATAGGGAAGGAAATAGAGTATGGCTAGCAGTAAAAAAATAGAAAACTTGTCTCCAGATGAGGATGTGAAAAAGATAGCCCAGGACAGCCTGAACAGCGCTATTCGTCAGAGTAACAGGATTAGAACTTTCAGCGACCTTGGTATAAGCACCCTGAAAAATTTACCTGCTACCATTGGGATGGTGCAGAGCTTTATGAGGACCGTCAATTGGAAAGCTGCACAAGAAGAGGTGCTGAATGGTCTGAATCATACGGTGGTGATCGTCGGGCAGCCCAATACTGGCAAAAGTACGCTTTTCAATAAGATAAAAGGGGAAAACCTCTCGCCGGTTTCATCGCAAGCTGGTACAACACTTTCATTGGTACGTACGGACTTCGGCCCTTTTACATTAATTGACACACCGGGCATTGAAAGCTCTGGTTATCTTTCTGATGAAGTAAGAAGTGGCCTGGATCAGGCCAGTGTCATTGTCTTCCTCATTGATGCAAGCAAGGGGCTGCAATCGATAGACCGCGAACTGTACGAGAGTATCAAGAAACTCAAGAAACCGATCATTGTTGCAGTCAACAAGATCGATGTATTGAAAGGTGGAGAAAATGGTGATCAGCTAGCTACTAAGGCAGCTGTGATGCTTGGTGTGGTGGGTGTCATACCCATTTCAGGCAAAACGGGCGAAAATATTGCTGAAGAACTGATCCCAACGATGATTGAAGCGAGTCCTGAAGCTGCGCTGGTAATTGGACATGAATTGCCAGCTTACCGGCGCTCGGCGGCACAGCGAATCATTCGCAATGCCACTTTTTTGAGCCTTGCTGCTGGAATTGAGCCAATACCGCTGATTGATATTCCGATCCTGCTGGGTGTGCAAATTCGCCTGGTATTGCGCGTCGCTGCGCTCTATGGGGAACCTATTGACTCCAATAATTTCATGCTGCATGCACGGGCGTTAATTTCAACTATGGCTGGTGGTCTGGGCTTTCGTTTCCTTGCGGAACAGGCCGCAAAGGTAGTGCCTTTTGGTGGTGATTTCGTAGCCGGCGCTATTGCTGGTGCAGCCACCTGGTCGATGGGCCAGGTCGCCCTCGAGTATTACGATAGCGGTAAACAGATAAGCCCGAGGACGTTGCACCGCCTCTACACGGGATTCTATCGACGATTCCGTAGACAAAACACGCCAGAGGAATTGCGCCAGTATCAGCTTGAAGGTAAAGATTTGCCACTCCTCATTGAAGAGCCGAAGGAAGAACAATTAGAAGAAAAAATTAATGGCAAATAAAGCATCATTTCCTTATGAACGCTATGAGACATTAGCAGAGCCACTGACTGTTTATTACCCAGAGGCTGAAGAAGAGTTTGCCCGCTGGGCATTTCAGTCTATCAACAAAGCAGGCAATTTGCTGACAGATTTACTGGGTCAACCTATGCCTGAGATAGAGCTATTGTTAGTAGCGCTAACCGATTGGAACCTGGTTCCACGAGATGAGGAAGAAGAGTTACAAAATCCTCATCCTTTTTGGACGGATGTAACATCCCCTCCAACCCTGGTCGTTCCATTGGAGCTTGATCCAATTTTTGGTGAGCCAACCCTGGCAAAACTTGCTTTTATGTTGTATCACGAATTGGGGCTGGCTTACCTGGAAAACGATCCGCGTCCATATCCTGTTGAATATCCTTTGTGGGCGGACGAGTGGCAACTGAAGTTCGCAGCACTCTGGGTCTCTCAGCAAATAAGTGGACACCGTGACATCGTCAATAAGGATCTTTTTGAGAAATACGCGGAGATTATTGAGCCGGAAGAAGATGGAAAGACGCCAGTCACGATACGTGGTTTCGATTGGTATGAGGATACCATTCCAGAGGATTATTTGTGTTACGAGCTTTTACTTGAACAACTTGCTGCCGATATCCTGAAACAGTATGGGCCAAAAGTGCTACCGCGTTTTCTCGCTCTTTATCGCAAAGATCGCAATATTTTACTGAGTGACGAGGTAACTGAAATGCTGGGAGCTGCGCTTGGTGCGGGTGGCGTTGAGTGGTTAGATGAACTGGTCTATTTTTAAAGGCGCTTCTATTGTTGACGGTTTGACAGGGCAACCCGGATTGTGTTAAGCCATTTGAATGAAACCAGCTATGCAATATACTCATTTTTTGACATGAGGAGGAGTTGTCATGTTTCATCGCGTAGCAATCATTGGTTTGGGACTTATTGGTGGCTCAATAGGACTTGCTCTGCATAAGGCTAAGGCGGCACAACAGATTACTGGCTATGATCTGGCGAAGGGTATCAGTAACCAGGCCCGTAAAATCGGTGCGATCGATCAGCCCTACAGTGCTCTTGCAGATGCTGTACGAGGAGCTGAACTGGTCATTTTAGCTACGCCAGTCGGGGCGATGCGTTCTTTGCTCCAGGATGTCGCTGCTGCGTTAAGCCCTGGTGCTGTAGTTACAGATGTCGCCAGCACCAAAGTCCAGGTCATCAGCTGGGCTGAAGAGTATCTTCCTTCTTCAGTCGCGTTTGTTGGTGGACATCCCATGACAGGGAAAGAATTAAGTGGTGTTCAGGCGGCAGACGCTACGCTGTTTCAAGGGCGCATCTATTGTCTGACGCCTACAGCGCGGACACGTTCCATAGCGATCACGAAAGTCTCTGCACTTATCGAGGCTCTGGGCGCGCGTTTACGTTTTCTGGAGCCTGCTGAACATGATGGCCAGGTGGCAGGTGTGAGTCATCTCCCATTTATTGCTTCTATTGCGTTAATGAATGCTGTTGGTGAAGGTGCCGCGTGGTCTGACGCAGCGATGCTAGCTGCTAACGGTTTTCGAGACATAACTCGCCTGGCTGCAGGCAATCCAGAAATGTATCGTGATATTTGTCTGACGAATAGCGAGTGTATTACGCGATGGCTCAATGAGTATATTGGTACTCTCAGTGGATTGCGTGATCGGATTGCTGCACATGATAGGAGTTTAGACGAGACTTTTACCAGGGCGCGGCAAATGCGTTTAGAATGGCAGGATTTGTATAATATTTCTGATTAGCTAGGGTACCTGAGTAGTAACGCTCATAGAACGCCTAATCTATGCAAAATATTTATCTTATCTTATCTTATCTTATCTTATCTTATCTTATCTTATCTTGCCACGCCTGCGCCTTCGCAACAGTACAAGCCCAATGACGATTCCAATGCCGACCAGGAGGGTACGTTGACGTCTCTGCTGCGCCAGTGCTACATTGCGTGCAGGGATTTCATATAGTCCTCCTGCGCGGTATGCCTCGTCGATTAACTGGATCGGATGAACTACGTCGATTTCCAGGCCGCGTTGACGGGCGCCCAGGGCGATCTGCAGCATACAGCCGGGGTTGCCCGTCGCGATGACGCTTGCGCCCGTTGCAGCGATATTGTCCATTTTGCGTTGTAGCAGTGTGGTGGCCATCTCCTGATTGGTGATGTTATAGATTCCCGCGCTGCCGCAACACCAGTCAGCTTCTTTTAAATTGACGAGCGCTATGCCTGGAATAGCCTGGAGCAACTGGCGTGGTTGCTGCTTGATCTTTTGCCCGTGAACGAGGTGGCAGGCATCGTGATAAGCAACGGTGCATGGAAGCTCTCCCATATCATGGTTCCAGTCGATAGAGACCAGGAACTCGCTGATATCTTTTACTTTCGCGCTGAAGTTACTTGCGCGGAGAGCATCGGCAGGGTCATCACGAAGAAGGTGTCCATATTCTTTGAGGTTTGAGCCACAGCCAGCAGAGTTAATAATTATTGCATCGCAATTATATGGTTCAAACACAGCAATGTTCTGCCGGGCAAGCTCTCTGCCGCGCTCAGCCTCTCCCGCGTGGACATGGAGCGCCCCACAACATTGCTGTTGTACAGGGGTTATCACTTCGCAGCCGTTGGCACTTAGAACACGGATCGTTGCCTCATTGATATGACGAAAGACCTGGTCCATGATACAGCCACTGATAAAACCAACACGGTAGCGCCTCTGCCCTTTTGCCGGGGTAATTTCGGGCAGTACAGCTGGTAAAAGGTCACCCTCAGCACTGTTCATCAAGACTTCGGGTACTTTCAGTTTTCCCTGAAGTGAGGTGGGCAGAGCATTCGCTGCATCGAGTAAACCTGTCTGGTGTACTAGCTTTTGTAATCCACTGCGCTGGTAGAGCTTCAAGCCGGCGAAAAGCAGCGAGGTAGCAAAACGCGACGGCAGCACCAGGTCAAAGAAGAAACGGCGCAGTAGTCTTGCAGTGAGCGTTTCAAGCGGTGGTGATGGAGGATACTCGCCGTCACCCTGCGCAAGATGTTCAGCTTGTCCAGGTTTTCCAAGATCACTCAATGCGAAAGTGAGAGGAGTATGGGCTATTTCGATCTGTATTTGCTCGCGTGCTGCCTCGATCAATTTGCCAAACTGGACGCCGGAGGGACAGGCCGTTTCGCAGGCCCGGCAGCCAAGGCAACAATTGATATGCTCAACGAAATCTGGGGAAATTTCCAGGCGGCCGTCGGCAACTGCCTGCATCTGGTAAATACGTCCACGCGGGGAATCCATTTCTACGCCGAGGACTGCATACGTTGGGCAGGTCGGCAGACAAAAGCCGCAATGAATGCACTGGCGTATCAGGTCGTACGTATGAGTTTGGCGACGTAATGGCCCCACGGTTGGCGGGCTGATCTGCCGCGATGTAACCTGTAGATTTCTGGATTCAAGTGACATACTGACCTCCCAGCATACTAGACAATGTTCACGCCCGCACGGGTAGCGGTTTTGCTGTAAGAACGGTAACTTCCTGCCGGTTATGAAAGAGTTGCCTGATCTGTACGATGCCGTAATGCTTATCAAGTAGATTCAAGGCAGCTCTCAATGTTGCCAATGGGTCAATTTCACGGGTTGCATGTGGTAACTTAAGAACACTGATGACGAAGCCATCGCTCCGTAAGCACCGCGAAGCCTGACCTAGTAGACGCGCGGCATCTCTCGCATCCATACGCATGTCGTTGACAATCACTGCAAAACTCTTATGTGTTTTGATGGCGTTCTCAAGATAGTTCTCAGCGTATCCCCGATACTGCTCCAAACGGGGATGTTTTGCCAGGCGCGGGTCGAGATTGGCCGGATCTACGGCTACTACATGCAATCCAGCCTCCAAGAGTAGACGCGTCCACCCTCCGGGGGCAGCACCCAGGTCGAGTACGCGTCCTTTCGTTGGCAGTGTGACGCCAAAAACTTCTAAAGCTTCCAGCAGTTTAAATTCTGCTCGACTGATCTGTTCTGGCGTTTGTGCAAAATGCCGCGCTCCTCCCGGCCAATCGCTCAGGTTCTCCCTGGCTAGAGAGATGCCCAGGTAGCCTTTGCCTGCTGTACAGAGTAAGGAGACGACGATCTGCGGCTTTTTGATTGACTCAACGGCTCCTGTTTCCTCGATGATGGCTTCAGCCAGTGCCATATTCAATTGGCCACTGCTATAAGGCCGCTTGACTGAACTTCCCTCACGTTGGATGATACGCGTTTGCACTGCAAAGCGTTGCCCGCGCTCTAATAGTGCAAAGGTGGGCAAGTTTGCGGTTGCTAAAGCGAGCTTGCCCACGTCACGCTCTGTGTCGCTGAGGGGGACAATAGCCTGTACTGGCACGATGTGGCGCACGAAAATAGGAGGTTGTTCTGCTGCCAGGCGCATCAGCGTGGGAACATCAGGTACCGTACATAGAGCGATGCCTGGTGCCAGCAGCTCAACACTGGCGAGCCGTTTATCGAACTGCCTGATTTCAGCCAGGCCAGCATCTAAAAATTCAGGGTGTGCAGTTACGATCAGTACATTTTCTTGAATCACAGTCCACCTACAAATCGTCCCTTGACGAATGTTCCCTTTGGATCAAATTGATTTTTGAGTTGTTGCATCAGGTAAAAATCTGAACCTGGTTCGCCCCATACATTGATACGCCGTTTCAGGTCAACGGGGCAGCGTTCAACAACCAGACTCCCGCGAGCCGCTTTGGCGTGTAAACGCAATTCTGCGATGGCCTGGACGAGGCGAGGTGTCGCGTCGCTGGGACGAAGCTCAATGTAGAGTATGCCATTTCCAGCATGAGCTACAATCGCTGCTTCAAGGTCATGTCGGTGACAGACCCGCTCGACTGTTTCCAGGTACGAAGCTACCTGCGTTACGAGTATTGCAACTTTGCAGGTCACGGAACCCTGCGTGTGTTCCCGCACTACCTCCCAGAAACGATCCTGTGCCCCAGCGGCCAGGTCATCTCCTATGAGAGCGCCATTTTTGCGAGCGAGCAAGCGTGTCTCATCAACCTGGCGGTTGATCGCGGTAGTGCCACCCTCAAAATTGATGGCCAGGGTGTACCCACTCGTCGGCAGGTTTATGCCAAAGAAATCACTCATGTCGCTTGCTGCTCCCGGATCAATCAACTCGATGGCGCTTGGGGTCAAGAGTGAGCCAAGGAGAGCGATCACGGTCTGCATGGCGTCTGCGGCATTGGTAAATGTCAACAAAAGTGTGCGCTCCGCTACAGGAAGAGGGTGCAGTTTGAAATTAGCGTCGACAATAATGCCCAGTGTGCCCAGGGAGCCGATAAAGAGCTTGTTGAGATCATAGCCAGCCACATTTTTGACGACGCGCCCCCCGCTCCGTGATACGTCACCATTGGCCTGAACAACGTGCAATCCGATGACTAAATCACGAGCGGAACCGTAGCGCAATCGCTTTGGGCCGCTGGCATTAGAGGCTAATAGGCCCCCGATGGTGGCCTGGGCCGCGTCTGGTGGATCAAGGGCCAGCCATTGTCCTGCATTTGCCAGGTGGGCTTGTAAAGCGGCCAGGGTCAATCCTGCTTCAACATGGCATGTTAGATCAGGCGCTTCATGCTCTAGCACTTGCGTCAATCTATTTGTTTCAAGCAACACTTCTATCTGCTCCGGCATGCCGCCAATACTTATGCGCGATCCACCTCCCCGGGCAAGTACGGAAAAGCCTTGTTGATTGGCCAGGGCTACAATTTGAGCGACCTGTTCCACTGTTGTAGGTGTCACAACCAAACATGGCAGGAGGCCATCTACAGCATAGTCGCGCAATGTGTCGGTTTCGCTGGTCACCTGGGTTGCCGGTACAAATGTCTGAAGAGCGGCAGCGAACGTTTGTAAATCACCCATGGAGTCGTTTGACCTCCGCAGTATCTTGAAATCCATCCCTGTAGCGACGACGTGCTGGATACATCCGCACTCTACAGCGCGTCTAGATAGTGCTCAGCAGGGATGCAAGGAAGTATTTGCACCTATAATTGCTTAACGTCGGCGCAACGTCCTGGTATAGGAAAGAGTTTGCCAGGGTTAAACAACTGGCGAGGATTCCATGCCTCGCGCACCTGTTGCATCACCTGCAGATCAACTTCATTGAAGATAAGCGCCATTTCTTCCTGCTTCTCGATACCGACGCCGTGTTCCCCGGTAATCGTTCCCCCAACCTCTGCACAAACAGCTAATATCTCGTGACCAGCTTTGCGTACGCGCTCGACTTCACCGAGAATTTGGGAATCGAAAAGGACGAGCGGGTGCAAGTTGCCATCGCCAGCATGGAAGACGTTGCCGACACGCAGCCCGTAGCTTGCGCAGATTTCACCAACGCGCCGTAAAACATAGGGCAGTCGCGTGCGAGGTACCACACCATCCTGGACGTAGAATTCGGGGCTAATGCGGCCAACAGCTCCAAAGGCGTTTTTGCGTCCTGACCAGAACAACTGGCGCTCGGTTTCGTTGGCCGCGATGCGCACGGCGCGCGCATGATGTTTGTTGCATACGTTCACAATCTGTTCGACCTGTTCGGCGACCCCTTCACGTAGCCCTTCGGCTTCCATCAACAGCACGGCGGCGGCATCCATCGGGTAACCAGCATGGGTATCAGCCTCCACCGCCTGTAAAATCATTTGATCCATCATTTCAATCGCGGCAGGAATAACGCCGCTCGCGATAATTTCAGAGACGGTATTCGAGGCATCATCCATTGTATCGAAGACAGCTACCATAGTTTTTACCGCTTCGGCCAAATGGACGATACGCACGATAATTTTCGTGACAATGCAGAGTGTGCCTTCTGAGCCGATCAACAGCCCTGTGAGGTCGTAGCCGGGGGTATCCTGGGTCCAGCCACCCACTGCGATAATTTCGCCCTCTGCGGTGACGATCTCTAATCCCAACACATGGTTTGTGGTGACGCCGTAGAGCAAGGTATGTGGGCCACCGGCATTTTCACCCACATTGCCGCCGATAGTGCACGAGCGCTGACTACTCGGGTCGGGTACATAGTAAAATCCCTGCGGGTTCAGGGCGTTGCTCAGGTGCAAATTGACCAATCCCGGCTGTACAACTGCGCGGAGATTGTCGTAATCAATCTCGAGGATGCGATTCATGCGAGTAAAAACGATGACGATGCCGCCATAGATGGGAATGGCGCCGCCGCTCAAACCTGTCCCTGCTCCTCGTGGCACGACCGGCACATTATGATGAGCTGCTATTTTGACTATAGCGGCCACGTCCTCTGTAGAGGCGGGCAAGACCACAACATCAGGTGTACAGCGGTCGATAGAGGCATCATATTCGTACAGCATCAGGTCATAGGCCGTATGCAAGACGTAGCGCGCTCCAAGCAACGCAATGAGATCACGCACTACTTCCTCTTTTTTGGCTTCAGAAATACGTTCATACAAGGGAGAAGTTGTTGGAGGTAATGCGGTGATGCTCATAAAAGGACCCTCCTGAGATAGCTAGGTTTAGGTTGTGTCCGACGTTTGAAACTGATTGTCCTCATAAGATGATAATACCATGCGAAGATAGTAAAAGGAAGAAGTTCAATAACCTTATGCCGCCTGCATTACAGGAAATGCTCAGATTTTAAAGAAGGCTCTCCAGCACCAGAGGATGGTCATGGCTAATAAGATGAGTAGAACTGTGAGTGCGATGCGAAGCGGTAGAGCTGTTGTATTGCTACCAGGAGATGGCGGTGTCGTTATTGTTGTTTGGGCTGTATGTGTCGCGGAGGTAGGGGTCACCGTGGGTAATTGTAGCTTGCTCCATTGAGGTTGTACGCCATTGATCAGTGTTTTAGAAGCGCTAGTCGGAGTGTTCCCGCTGTGGCCGCGATTCGCTGTGTTTCTACCAGAACCATTTTGTCCACTGGATGGAGAAGTTACTGTCGGAGTCGCCTGGAAAGATGCGTTGCTAGCATCGATAGTAGGCGCGTTGGTCACCTGCCAGGTGGAGGCTCCGTCAGCGTGTCGTGCGTATGACTGATCGGGGGCAAGTTGGGGAACAGTAACCTGGTCAACCACAGCATTTCCAATGAGTAAGCGTAAATTTGATGTTTCAGTCGAGAGAAAACTGGCGTCATAGCGCGGGAAAAGAACTATGAAACCATGCGCTGCTATACTGGCGCCAAAGGGAAGATGATAGAAATTCGTATTCGGGCCGCTATCAATTTCGGCGTGTGCTGCATACAGGTTAAATGGATGATTCTGGGTGTTGTAGAGTTCGATCCAGGTGTCGGAAAGGAGGGAGTAGTTCCCGGAGCTTTCTGAACAGTTCCACGTTGAGTGTGGCACCAGCAGCACCTCGTTGATGACAATAACACCAGGCGCTGCTGGTGCGGGATTAGGGTTACCTGATACTCCGGGAGGTGTAAATGGGGCGCAACCATGACCTACCAGAGTGGATGCGGAAACGGGAAGAATGAATATGCTTAAGAAAAGCGCTGGAACAAGGGAGACTGCCACAAAATACCGCACATTGCCACCTTCCTTGTGTTATATGTTTTATTTGTTATTTCATGAATCAGGCGAATTGACAAGAGAATAACGTAACCACGAGGTCATCATTAGTAGAGGTATTTATACTCTACTCCTCGTTTACGAGAGAGGCGTTTTTGTATGAAACGGCGGATAGCTTCTACGCTACTTTCGCCGAGAGTAAAGGCAATAATTGAGCCGATGATGATGCCGCATATACCGCCGAGAGCGATGCCTTCGAGAAACATGCGATTCTGAAAAAATGTCATCGTCGTCACCTTTTCTGTCTAATTGTTTGAATTATTGCAGATAAACCACCGTTTTTGCTTCATTCCAGAGGCGCTCCAGGCGGTAGTATTCCCGTTCCCTGGCTCCAAAGATATGTACGATGACATCACCAAAGTCCAGCAGCACCCAGCCAGTCTCGGCAACGCCTTCTCGATGAAGCACTTTGGCACCCTGTTTTCCTAATTCTTCGTCAATGATATCTGCAATAGCCTGGATCTGACGAGGGTTGTTTCCACTGCAGATTACAAAGTAATCAGCAAAGGCGGCTACATCCCGGATATCCAGTAAGATGATGTCCGAGGCTTTTTTATCAGATGCGACATCTACCGCCGCCTTCGCTAACTGAGCAGGATCGAGCAGAACTTCCTCCACAAACGCTTCCAATCTAAGTAATCTTGCCATATGCCTTTCCGTATATGGCCATACATACGTTGTTATATGCGCATTATAGCATGAGTAAACAAGGGTTGTTAAGTCGGAGTTATTTTACCAACTCTGTCAAGCCTAGCCACTCCTCCCTGGTAGTATGATGTTCAACAGCGATATTATCTAAAATTTCTGAGCGCAGTTCTCCCAACGTGCCCCACCCTTCGGCCTCCACGTCGTATTTATGGATGGTTTCCTCATTGCGTTGTCGCACCCACACAAACGTATCCTCTGGGAGGTCACTGTACTTTTCGACGACGGAGCGTAAAATTTCACGAGCGACATCTTCAACGAAACGAGGGTTGCTATGTGCTTTGTTGACAATGTAGAGTTCATCAGGCCGCTTGAGAAGCGCGTAGTTTTCGGAACTCATAGCATTTTCTGCGAGGGTGATGAGATCTCTGGCATCAACGCTCTGTTTTGTGCCAATCATCAGGGTAGCTCGTCCTCGTTGATTATGAGTCGCCAGTGGTGTCACTTCTAGCATTTTTGCAATGACATCATCGGGGAAACCTTCTTCTTGTAAGCGCGTCCGAGCAAACGAATATACCATGTCCTGGGCGCAAGGGCAGGCAACCATTCCTTCAACCTCAACACCCACGATGCAGCGGCTACTTTTCTTTGTCGCGACAGCCTGGGCTATCAAGCCGTAGACTTCCTGCGTACGACGGCCAGAGACGGGGGTCCACCTCTGGAGAGGAAGAGCTGTACGAATAGAGACCTCGGCACGAGATACTTTCTGTTTCTCGACGATCGTGCGCGCCATTTGTTCCGCCAGCACTTCGATTTGTGGCCATACACTTGACGCCATCTGTTCGATGACCTCTTCCAGAGCATCGCTGAAGCGCGACATATGTAGGCCAGCTTGTGTCGGGTCAAGATCAGCATACAGGTCAAACATCGCGTCAAACCACTGTTGATGTTCCTCGGTGCCGATCAAGAGCGCTTTTCTTACACCAACTACACCCGCTCGTCCAATGCGAACATGTACTGATGGTTGGCCATTTTGAATATCATGATCCGGTGAGATACGCAAGTGAGCGGCTATTCTTTTTACACCGTCCTGTGAGACAGTATTGAGCAATTCTTGTACAGTTTTTCCGCTGACGGGATCTTTCAACTCAGGTGCAATTTCCACCAGAGGAACCAGTACAAAAGCGCGCTCGGACATACGCTTGTGGGGTACAATCAAATCATCCTGCGTAATGTGAAGATCGTCATAAAAAATGATATCGATATCGATTGGGCGCGGGCCGTTGCGAAACGATGGCTGGCGACCAATGGCTGCCTCAATCTCTTTGGCTTTTTTCAAAAAGTCTTGCGCGGAAAGTCCAGTCTTCCCAGCACACACCATGTTCAAAAAGAGCGGTTGATCAGCGTATCCAACCGGCTCCGTTTCATAGATGGACGAGACAGCTGTTATTTCCATTACATTGCGTAATTGTTGTAGCGCGGTAGCGAGATTGCCACGGCGATCTCCCAGATTGGACCCCAATGCCAGGTAGATTGTATGGGCTGCAACGTGCGCATTGCCGTTTAATGGAAACAAAGGTGAGATGGTAGTGTCTAAACTCATATATATGTAACCTCTCTAAGTAACACGTAAATTGTCATCATAGGTGATAACAAGGAATTGCTCGGAATCGTTCCCTTTCCAAAGGTAATATGACTTATAGTTCGCTGAGAAGGAATATGGTGTGCTCGCAGGGTGAGGCCTATTGCTTGTTGCTGTTCTCGCTCTCTGTTGGAAAGACGCTCAAGGTGGGAAAAGAGAGGTAGATGCCGCGGCTAAAAATGATGTAGGAGCTGGAGTATGTCTCCAGGCTCCTGTTCGTGTGTGAGAGGGAGAGTCTCTGCACGCGCTGCATTACTGGTTAGCGCGTTGTCCAGAAACGTTCCAAACGAACTGTATGGACTGGACGAATGTTGTGTGTGTACTCATCCACCGTTTTGCGCATATTCGCTTTGCTGTTGAAATTCAGCTCGATTTGAGAGGTATAGAGGGCCATTGCCTCCTGGCGGATAGGGAGCATTTCGGACATTTCAACGTAAGCCGGTTCAAACGCGCTGCCTAGTTCGTTTAGACGAGTTTCAAGTGCATCCTCCTTTAAGACATAGGGAAAGTCTTCATAGAGTTTGACGTTTGCTCCGCGTTGAATCAAGCGGTCGGCGGCTGAACAGACGATCTGGTGATCGACATGGCGACCGACACCAAGAGGAGCATACCAGACTGCGTCTGGTAACCGTTCTTGCAGCGCCCCCAGGTCTTGTGCCAACTGTTTATCAACCTCAATGTCGGCAGGGTGAATCGTGCCACCTATTAGCTGTTCACTGCTGGTGTAATATGCTGGATTACCACGGTAGATGGCATCAAGGTAGCCGAGCCAGAGGTAATCGGCGTGGATATAATCCAGCGCTTTGGCGTCTTCATTATGCCGAGCTTCCACCAGGCTGGCCGCATCCAGGTTAGCGCCTCCCATCTTGCGTAGTATTTCAAGGGCGAAGGGATTGAGGTTCAGCTCTGGCGACGGTGCGCCACTAAAAACAGTAATCACCAGTGGGCGTAATCCGTTGCTTACCTGTACTGCTAGCGTACCACCACAGGAGTATACAGCGTCATCGAGATGCGGTGAGAGGAAAATATGCCGGTACTGCTTTGTAATATCATTAAAGCTTGTGAGTTGCAAGGTTGAGCTCCTTTATAAATAAGTTGAAAGGCGTTGGTTGGGTTAGAGCAAGATTTAGCCACAGTATACACGATAAAGGCAAGAGCGTGAAAGAATAGCTAAACAGTTTACGGTAGACGTACCCCGTCAATGGTGCAATCGAGTAGACCATCTTTAGCCAGGCCGTCAACCAGATTCTGAATCCAGGGAAGGTCATCCTGGCTGAATGTCGGCTTAATTTGCAATCCAAGCTCTGTAAGCGAAACGCGTTGACCAGCGGGTTGAGTGCGTAACAGGTCGACGATGCGACCACGAAAATAGCGGTTTGTGCTGGTGTAAGGTTGTACCTGGCGCGCCTGGTAACCCGCCTTTTTCTCTGCGACTTTGCGCAACTGGCGCATCACCGTTCCCGATGGAAAAAGGCTATGTTGTTTCATCTCTGTATAAGCACAACAGGATTCTTGTAGCGGACAATCTGTACAGAGGGGGTTACTACTTGTACAAAAGGTAGCCCCAAGATCCATGAGGGCCTGATTCCAATGATAGGCTTCAGCAGCAGGCAAAACCTGTTCTGCCAATGGTAACATTTGTGCGTCATTGAGTTTAGGCTCAGGGAGTTCCAGGCCAAAGAAAACGCGATGGAGTACGCGACGTATGTTGGTATCGACGGTGGCTACCTGCTTGCCGTAAGCGAAACAGGCAATCGCGCCAGCGGTATAGCGGCCAATTCCTTTTAGTTTGAGTAGCTCATCAATAGTATCGGGGATGCGCCCACCGTATTCCGCAATTACCTGGCGTGCAATCGCCTGGAGGCTCACTGCTCGCCTGTTGTAACCGAGAGGCACCCATACTGTAATAATATCAGCGGTATAGGCTTGAGCCAGGTCGGTTAGTGTTGGAAATGCAGCGAGAAATTGCTGATACTTTGGAAGCACCCGATCCACCTGTGTTTGTTGGAGCATGATCTCTGACACAAGAATAGCATAGGGATCGGCTGTTGACCGCCAGGGCAGATCTCGCTGCCCAGCTTGATACCATTGTAGTAAAGAAGAATGTACTTGGGCAACTACTTCAGGCGCGAGTTGGACAATAATATCTGGAGACAGAGATTGTTTGCTCATGCAATGGTACTCGGATTACGATGTTGTACGCTGAGAAGTTATTTCTTCAGTGATATCCTGCTGGCTGTTTTCTGCCTGAGACTGATTGCGCTTACGGGCCATCAAAGAAAATATGGTATCGCCGCCTTCTTGCCAACATTTCGCATCCGGCGCTGGTAGATTCTCGCAGAGAATCCAGTCATCAGCATTTTTAAGGACATGACCCTTAATACATTTCGCATACATCACGCTATCGTTGAAATCAGGATCATCTGGCTTGACTCTAGGCGAAGCAATCTTTGGGATGAAAAACTTACACCAGGGCACAGTTTTATACCTTCCTTGTTTACAATTGGTTGACCCAGGACAAGGGTCTGATCTCACCTGCTTTTCTACGCTTGCAATTGATTGGTGAGGACAATCCCATTATAGCGCATACCGTGAGATTTAACTAGTGGCTGCTTCATGTTTTGCCTGTGAGAGAGAATGCCAGTTCATGGACTGGGAATAATCAAATGCGTTACAATCTTTTCTTATTTGAATATATTATTCATCATGTATTTCAAGTATGTGGCTACCTATATAAAAGTTTACAACCCTGATATTATTTTGAGGGATGTGCCTTTCCGGGTGTATACTTAAGATGGGAACTGTCCTTGTTCAACTATGTTTTGAAAGGCGATAGTTTGTGTTAGCCGAAGAGTTACTGGTGCTTGATGCCGCTTCTCCCCTGTGGAAAGCCGCCAGGCCATTATTGGACGTCGCGTTGCGGCTCGAGCAGTACGACGAGAGTTATACATGGCGCGGCTGGAATAAACAACAGATTAGCTCATTTCTCAAAAGCTTACCGAAAAAGTGTAGCCTGGTGGTGGGAGTATGGGAGACTGCCTCAGCAGGAGATGATAAGGAGCAGGATGAGCATGAATCGCTGGTTCTAGGAGTTGTTTGCGAGGTTGTTGAAAGTGAGGTGTGTTCAATTCGCTCTTTTGAAGCACTGGCCGAATCCGGCCTCAAAGCCGTGGAGCATTTAGAGCCGGGTGTTGATGACGCCCTGGAGATAATGCGTGTTGTGAGAACACAGGTCGCTCCGGTCGCATATGCTCTCTTTACCAATAGAGCAGCATGGGATGAGTGGCTGTTTGCCGCCGACGATGAGGGGAGTATCGTCAACAAAGGCGACATATTAGCCTCGCTCGCCCAGCAGGGTCGTTGTGTAGTTTTGGGTAGCCAGACCGCTCATCACCACCTTTCATGAACAAATGATGTGATCTTTACCGTGATCTGGCTGCTCGCTATCCCACGGTCATGATCTTTGAAAATAGCGGTGAATTGATTGTAAGCATCTCTACTGCCCGTTTCGAAAAGTAAGTGGTTATTCAGCCACAGCAAACACAGGTGTTGAAGCTTCTTCTTCCACGTGAGCGCCGGTAGCAGGTGCTGTTTCAGGGATACCCTTCGGCTTACGTGATCTGCGCACAAACAGTACCGAGATGATAGCCAGGACAATGACTACAACGGTAAACGAAAAGGCATCCTGAATGGCAAGAACATAACTTTGTCTCTGTACCATCAGGTTAATCACCTTCAAAGCGGAAGATTGAGCAGCTTGTAGAGTCGCACCGTGCGCTACGAAAAGCGCCTGTAAGCGCGTGTATAACTGGCCAAGAAGCGAGCTGGCTGTCACCTGCTCGGAGAGATGAGCATAATGTATTTTAGTTCGTGACTGTACCAGGGTTGCCAGAACGGCTATGCCCAGCGAGCTTGAAACAGAACGCATGACCGTGTTCATAGATGATGCCTGAGCCAACTGGCGTGGTTTTATCTCTGAGAGTCCGAAGACAGTCAATGGCTGTACGGTGAGACCGAGGGCAAGTCCGCGCAAGACGAGCATTGACTGGAGCCACCAGTAAGGAGAATGAAGCGTAATGAACGAGAGTTCCCAGGTGGCTACCCCCAGGATGAGTAAGCCTGGTATCATCACGGCGCGTACCCCAATACGATCTACCAGGCGGCCACCTATGATAACGCTCACCATTGAGGCCAGCGCCTGCGGGAGCAGAATTAAGCCGGACTCAAAAGCGCTCAGCCCGCGTAGGTATTGCAGGTAGATGGGAAAGAGGAATAATCCGCCGAAAAGGCTAAAAACGACAAACACACCCGCAATAATGCTGGTGGTAAAGGGCCCGTTGGCGAAAAGACGCAGGTCAAGCAAAGGTTGACTTCCCCGATTGATAAGAATAAACTCGACGGCAACAAAAATCGCCAGTGAAATCAATCCTCCGGCAAGGCAACCGACCACTGTCGTAGAGCCCCAGCCATCTGTGCTGGCAGAAGAGAGGGCATAGAGAACCAATCCCAGACCAAGTGCAACGAAGATGAACCCGAGGAAGTCGAACGTGGTATTGGCCTGTGGTCGAGCCTCGTGTAAGAATATAGTGGCGAGAAAAAAAGCCACGATACCGATAGGAACGTT
>VBHI01000351.1 GCA_005881495.1 Chloroflexota bacterium | reverse complement strand
ATGGTTAAAGTGGGTGGTGTTCTGGACTTTATCATTGAAAATGCCCAGGGGATCACCACTTGTGACATTGATGCTACTGACCACACCAAGCGCGCCGTTTGCCGCGTAGAGCGTCCCGCCATCGGGGGAGAGGGCGAGAGTGTAGAAGTGCAGTAGATCGGCGGACTTGCCGACGGGCAGGTCGATGCAGTGCGCAATTGTCGGGTAGACCTGGTCATTGAGCGGCAGCTCGTGAACAAAGGCATAGTTGCGCCGTGTGTCAATGTAGAGTGTATAGGCGAATGTTCCGGCGTTTGACACTTGCCGTGTCAATGCTACGCCGGTCATATTGGGATCGCCGGAGGGATTGAACGATGTTTTGTCGACGATGGGTGTGTCCTCAAGGGTATTATCAAGGACGTTGAAGACACGGACGTAGTAGTGCCCGGGAGAGTCGTTGAGCTTCTGAAGCAGGTAGAGCGCTTTCCCGGAGGGAGAGATGGCGTCGAGGGTGAAATCGCCATTCAGGTGAATTGTCTGCGTCACTTTCCCTGCCTGGGTATCGACAAGCACGATCGACGTTGCATTTACACTTTGTCCCAACTGGCGCAGCGCCATCCACTGTCCGTTGGCCGAGAGAACGGCGCTGTCATAACTCGCGGAAGCAGTGGAATACGTGCCAGGAATGGTAAAGGTATGCATCTTTGTCCCGCTCTGGGTATTGATGACAGAGATGGTTGTCTGACCGTTTGCCGGTGTTGCAGTGTAGAGTCTCTGATGATCCTGCGAACTCAGGCCAGCCGGTAAAGAGAGGAGACTGCTGGGATTAGCGCTTGCAGGGTGCACTGCTACGATTTGCTGAGCGTAGGATGTGCTTCCCAGAGGGGTATATCCATCAAGAACGTAAATGTTTTCCCCTGGTGGGACAGTCGGGGCTACCGTTGTCGTTGTGTTGTTCGTTGTCGTGTTTGTGCTACAAGCTGCCAGGAGTGAAAGTAACGCACTCAGTGTTACAATGAGCCTTAGGGCTGATTTTTTCTGCATGGCGTAGCGCCTCCTTCTATCTGAGCACGTAAGCATCCTTGCACGCGCTCATCATATCATATTTGCTTTCTGAGATAATAATAAGGTGGATAGCTGAAATGGGGCTGAATCGTTGGGAGGTTAGCAGCAAGTTGGCAGAAGTAAAGGAGTTGGGAGGTTGACCGCGAGTTGGGAGGTTGGCAGGAGTTGGCAGGTTGACCGCAAGGGTCAACCCTACTATACGCGAAGACGCCTGGTTAGATGCTGCGTACTCCTATTTCGTAATTGCCCATGTGTTATACTTTCTGATGAGGAGAGTGGTATGCAAGCAGAGGAAAGTGAAAGGTATGCGCGATGCCAACCACTTTTGGGTCTATTCAGACAATGAGACGGGCCTACCAGCAGATCTGTGCTGGGGAAGAGCCCTGGATCGCACTGGGAAACTTTCGGAATGCCTGGTATGGCTATGCAAAAGACGTGCGGGCTGCATTAGTAAGTGAACCTCTGACAAAACCAGAGCAGGATACGGACCATACCCGCCAGTGGAGCGCTTTTTGTGCAGCCTCCGTTGAGTTTCTGTGTGATCGCTATGGAGTACGCTGCCCAGAGTGGGTTCACGATCCATGCTACAGGTTGGAAACCCCGTGGTGGTATACCGAACGAGCGCATGATCTACGTGTCCAAGAGCGGCTCAGGCTGACTACACCAGCCCCTTTCGCCCGGCGTAATATCTTTTGCGGTAACCGGCTTTATCAGAACAAGTATGAAATGAGCGCCTGGGTTCAGGAAGCACAAGCCAAAGGAATCACCGACCCAGGCGACGCCTGGCGCTATGCCCGTCAGAAAGAAATCAGCATCCATGGAGGGTAAAAGATGTGAGAGCGAAGCCGATAATCAGAGATATGCAACTAGTAGGGCCTCGCTCGTCGCTCCTATCTTGTAATAGCAATCACCCTCAAGGGGCTGCCAGAGCCGTTGACTATTTTGAGGGGGGCGGCAATCACGATTGCACCAGTGGGCGGCAACTGATCGAGGTTGATCAGGCTGGTGATGCCAAATCTGCCTGCACCGTGCATGTAGGTGTGGCTGGGGAAGGGTGGATCAAAGCCGCCGGCCAGGCCGGCGTCGGTGCCCACGGTTTCTACGCCGACTCCCAGGATATCCCGCTCTCTGGCCAGGAAAGCCGAGCAGGTGGGGTGAAAACCGGGGGAGTGTGCACCATCCTCTTTGATATTGAGAAATGCTTCGCGCCCCTTGCGCTGGCTCCAGCCCGTGTGTATGAGGACCCACGCTCCCTTTGGAATGCGGCCATAGGTGGCTTCCCACTGCTCGACGCGGTTAATGGTCAGCAGGAAATCCGGGTTTTGCTGCACCTCGGTGGTGATATCAATGACACATGCTGGCCCGATAAACTTGCGTGGCTCGATGGTATCGGTGGCGTTGTTGGGCAAGTCTTTGCCGGTGACCCAGTGGATGGGTGCGTCAAAGTGGGTACCGGTATGTTCGCCCAGATTTAAAATATTCCAGTACCAGGCGGGGCCGCGACTATCATAGTGGGAGATTTCTGTCAGTGTCAGCCCGGGCGACGGGGCGAACATGGGAGGTAGATCGATAACCGGCGTCTCCGGGTCCAACGGAGTGGTCAGGTCGACGACCTTCAGGCGGCCAGCGGCAAGCTCTTCGAGTAATTGTGCTAAAACGTCCATTCTCGGCTCCTTTTGTAGTTTTGTGTGTTTGCAGGGATTGCAGATAGAGTCTATATCGTTTCGATTATGAGCGGGAATTGGTTTCCAAGATAGGCGCAAGGATGAAGTTGAACAAATTGATGTGGGGATGGGGGAGATTTCCCCGGGGCCGATAAATCGGCGGTGGGCGCGATAAATCGGCCCCTACGGGGGATCTAGCGATGTTGTTGATGGTCATAATTGCGCCCCTATGTATATTTTATATGTTCGTTTGTTTTTGCAGTGCTTCCAGGCAGCGTTTGAACTGGAAGCGGTTCTCCAATAAGGGTAAATCCATGTGAAAGGACTTTGGCCCGATGGCCTCTACTTTCGAGACGATGGTTGTCAATGTGTTGCTGGCCAACGCGTCTTTGACGCCAGTGGTGAGGCTTTCGATGGTGTTGGCCTCTAGCACATTGGGAATTCCGGAGGACCTGGCGATGCCAGCGAGGTCTGTGCCGGCGCTGGTGGCGGTTGGAAAGCCTCCGACAGAGAGCAGGCTTTCGTTGTCGAAGACGATGTGCAGCAGGTTTCCCGGTTTGTAGCGGGCCATTGTGCTCAGCGTGCCGAGGTTCATCAGCAGCGAGCCATCGCCGTCGATGACAATTACTTTGTGTGCGGGCATAGCCATGGCGATACCCAGTCCCATCGAGGAAGCGAGGCCCATGGCGTGTTCCAGGTAAAAGAAGTTGTGGCGGTGCCCGATGGTGTAGAGTTCAGCGGCAACGGCGCCCATAATGGTGACCACGATGCGCTGCTCTAAGTCCGGGTATATGGCCTGTAAAGCGTCTACACGTAGCATTGGCGTCAATCCTCCCACATGATTTCGCGTGTCAGCAGCACGGCAACCGGGTGCAGCGCTGCATGAGCCAGTGTCTGCGCATCCTTAATACGGCGGTGGATATCTGTTGTGTCGGTCAGAAGCCAGGTGGGAATGTTGAGAGCGCGCAAAATTGATTCGGTGGCAAGGCCGCCCTGTGTCTGCCAGGGGTCTTTTTCGCCGAAGGTCCCGCGGTAGGAGATCAGCATGAGCAAGGGAATCTTGTAGAGTAGCGCGAGGGAAACAATGGGGTTAATCGCTGCCAGGAAGCCGTGGTTTTGCATCAGCAGCGCGGAGTTGACGCCTGCCAGGTGCGCACCCGCCGAAATGCCGACGGCTTCTTCCTCTTTGGCGATGCGTATCAGCGTTGTGTTCGGGTCTTCATCCGCCATGCGGATGAGATGCACGAGCCAGGTTTCGGGCAGGGCTGACATGATCTTTACGTCGCATGCCTTGAGCGCATCATAGATCAGCCTGGAATTGGTGACAGAGACAGGCATAATTTCCATCCTCCAGGAAAAGTAAACGGGTTAGACGAAGTGGCCTCCAAAGATAATAAACCCTGTGTCTAATATGTAAGCAAGTGTATGGTATTGCCCTGGATATTGTCAAGGAATCCTAAGGGTGGAATTGGGGTACTAACCGGAGTATGATATAGCTTGTAGGGTATTGAAGTTGTGAGGTGGTAGATGTGGTTGAGATGGTATCTACGGGAGAAGGAGGGGGATTTCGAGACAGCGGAGAAGCGAGAAGTCGTCCAGGAGAAGAATTGACACATGTGAGGTTTCTATGCAATGTAACATTGCTGTTGTGCAGTTTGAGATTCAGCAGTTTGAGCCAGAGAAGAATCTCAAAAAGGCCGAGCAGTTTATCCAGGTTGCCGTAGCAGAGCAGGCTCAGCTCATTGTATTCCCTGAAGATTTTATCACAGGCCCCCTGGCGGGCAATAAAGCCTACGCTGACAGCGAGCGGCGCTATGCCAGGCATTTCCAGGAGCTGGCCAGAGCGTATAGCATTGATATTGTGCCTGGTTCAATTATCGAGGAGGATGCTGGCCGGCTGTTTAATACGACATACTATATCGATAAAACTGGTGAGGTCAGGGGACGATACCGCAAGGTGAATCTCTGGCTGCCGGAGAGAAGCTATGTCACGACAGGAAACGAGATCCCCGTATTTGCAACGAGCTTTGGCAAGGTTGGCCTGATCATCTGCTGGGATTTGATGTTTCCTGAGATGTTTCGTGCTATGGTGCAGCAGGATGTGGAGTTTGTCATTTGCCCCAGTTACTGGTGCTATGAGGACGCGGGCGAGGGTATGAAGTACGATGCCAATGCTGAGATCAAACTGGTGAATGCATTGTGCGTGACGCGTGCCTTTGAAAATGAGCTGATCCTGGTGTATGCCAACGCGGCGGGCAGCCTGAATTTTGAGGGAGTGGAAGAAAGGCTGATCGGTCGTTCGCAAATTACAGTGCCTTTTAAGGGTGCCCTGGCGCATTTGGAGCATAATCAAGAGGCCATGTTCGTTCAGGAAGTCGATACTTGCATTCTGCAAGACGCGGAGAAATCGTACGAAATTAGAAGCGATTTGCGCAAGAAGCGCGGCTAGCTTTCGAGCAGCGGCCTGGTCTCTTTTCCTGGACGTCTTTGGGGGAGTAGTTTGCGCTTGCGCACTTGTAACCAGTTAAAGAGGTAGGCAAGTGTGACTAAAACGAAGAGCGCGTCCCGCATGGCGACACTCTGAATAAATCCTGGGACGTACTGTACTGCGAGCACGTTGGTCGTGCGTGTGTAAAGATATGGGTAAATAAGCGTGGTCAGCAGTGAAATACTGCCCCAGAAAGGCAGCCAGAAGCCATCGAGAGCGCAACTATAGGCAAGTAATGGCATCACCCAGATAAGATACTGTGGACTGAAGACTTTGCCTGTGGCGATGAACACCAGGAGGAGCGCGATGAAGGACTGTACGACATCGAGCTTTCCGCGCCATTGTAGCCAGATAGTATAGACGTATCCCAGGACAAAGGCCAGCAGGAAGAATGAGGAGACAGTATTGCCGAGTACGCTGACGATATTTAACGAGCCAAAGGTAAAATCGACATGCGCGGGATAGCCAAACTGTGACGCGATCCACAGGATCGTGCTGCCAGTGGATTCAATTTGCACCGGGCGGTGGGCAAAGTAGTTGAGCTGGCTGACAACCGCTCCCTGGAAGTCTAGCAGCGCAAAAATAGCGGTTACTCCGAAAAGAATGCTGAAGAAGACCAGGCTATTCTTCCAGCGCCAGTTGCCTATGCCACGCAGTGTGCGCCGGAGTTCCATGGGTAGTGACGTGAGTGTTATTGTCTCCGCCGGTCTGTGAAATCGCCGCGCAGCGTGCTGTTCCGCTATAAATAAAGCCGGCAGAAGCAGGAGCGGATAGATTTTGAGCAGCGTGCCGAAAGCCAGTGCAATATACGCGGCGGTCCAGTGTTTGCGTTCAGCCGCTAGCACACAGAGGAGTGTGAGGGCTGCTGGGACCAGGTCAAAGCGTCCTTCGGCAGTGCCCCACGCGCCGACCAGGGCATACAGCGCGAACGTCAAAGCCGCTCCGCGTGGGCCGTAACGGAGTAATAGCCAGTAGATCAACATGGAGGTGAGCGCCATCCAAAGCGCAAACACTAGTTGATAATAAGAAATGGGCGCCAGTAGTGACAGAGAAAATATTACCAGTGTCAGTGGAGGATATTCTAGTGGGAGCATATGAAACGGTGGGTATATTATAGTGGAGGCATGCAGGAACGCACATTGCGAGACGGGTAACAACTGTGTGGCACCCCCCCCCAGCCAGAAAACGAGTGCATAACACTGGTAACGGGCGGCGTCTGTTGAGGGCCAGAAAATTTGCCAGGAAGCTCCGCAGAACATGAGAATAGTCACGACAATAATCGGCATGTAGGCTACTACGCCGTTTCTCGCAAGTAGAGCGTCCCAGACAACGATCAGTTGTTTTTTCATGAAGGCCGTATTTTTACGTGATGCCTGTTCTTGTAACAAAGCTAGCTCCCAGACCGACCGCGGTCTTCACCATCCCCCGGACGCGGGCGGACAGGGCGACCCAAGGGTCGCCCCTACAATTGAAGATATGCACTTTTCAAGACGTTTGGTGGGCAAAACAAGTAACTTTTGCTCGTACTTTCCTATATAGTATAAAAAAAATATCATTAAAAAGATGGTTATTCCCTTGACAAAGAAATAACAATATGCTATATTTACTTATAGCAATTAGCAATGGCATAAGAGAATGTCCTGATTTTAGCATCTTGTGTTATGATAATGCGGGAGTGTAACACGTACTGTTGGGCGCGTTCAATTACCTGATAGTTGGAGGAATAACGCTATGTATTCGCGCCATGGTCATGCTCTTCAATTCTACTTGCTTCTTTTGGGGAGTCTTATTGTTGTCCTGCTGTTCTTCTCGCTGTCTGCCCGTACAGCCAATGCCGCATCGCCTCATATTGATGTGATGACGTTACATACTGAGATTGACCCGGCCTCATTGAGTTTCCTCAAAAAGGCTATTATTACCGCCGAGGGTGATGGTGCTCAGGCTCTTGTGATCGAGATCAATACACCTGGTGGTGATCTTACTTCGATGAAGTCTATGACCGAGGAAGAGCTGAATAGTACTGTGCCAATCGTCACCTATGTTTCGCCAACAGGTGGATTCGCCGCCTCCGCGGGAGCTTTTGTCACGCTTGCTGCTCCTATTGCCGCGATGGCTCCTACAACCCGCATAGGTGCTTCAAGCCCTATTGCCAGTACTGGCGCCGATATCGGGAGCACCCTCAAGGCGAAATTGGAAAATGACCTTGTAGCAGCGATAACGGGCATTCAGAATCGCTATGGTCGCAATGTTCCATTAGCCACTGCGATGGTTACACAGGCCGCCTCGTATGATGATCAAACAGCCTACACCAATAAACTTGTCGATCTGAGGGCAGCAAGCCTGGGTGATCTCCTCAACCAGGTGGATGGACGTACCGCTCAGCTAGCTAATGGGCCTGTCACATTACATACCGCCGGGCTCAGTGTGCAAACGCTTCAACCGGGCGCATTCGACTACTTCTATTCCTTCTTGCTTGATCCGAACGTGATCTTTCTGCTTTTTATTGTGGCCATGATAGGCATTTACCTGGAAATTTCTCATCCGGGTGCTATTATGCCAGGGGTGATTGGAGGTATAGCCCTTGTGCTCTTCCTCTTTGCAGTGGGATCACTCTCTCCCAACTGGGCCGGTTTGGCTTTGATGGTGCTGGCTTTTGTGTTACTTGTCCTTGATCTGCGCCTACCCGCACATGGTGTACTGACGATTGGCGCTATCATCTCACTGATCTTTGGGTCGTTACTCTTCTTTAATAGCGGTGGCCCATATGATGGGGCGAAGGTGAATCCAATTGTGGTGTATATTATGGCCGGGATGATTGGCCTTATCAGCTTTGCCTTGATCGCCATTGTGGTGCGAGCGCAGCGCCGACCCATCACTACCGGGATTGAAGGAATGATTGGCGCGAAAGCTGTGGCTCTGACCCCGCTCGTGCCTATGGGACACGTAAGCTACGGTGGAGAGACCTGGTCTGCAATAGTGGATGATCCTACTGCCTCTGCGGACGAAGGTTCCGAAGTGCAGGTCGTGGCTATTGAAGGATTACTCTTGCACGTCCAACCGGTGCGGCACCAACAACCTGCTTTAGATGTCGATACACTTACTAACACTTCTCTTGAATAATGTTTTCGTCATGAAGGAGGATTTCAATGGATCCTATTGTTTTAATCGTGATAGGGACAATTATCCTGGTCCTGGTGATTTTTGCCCTGTCTGGACTGCGCGTGGTGCAGCAGTACGAGCGTGGTGTGATTTTTATACTCGGACGATTGACCGGCGCGCAGGGGCCAGGCGTGTTCTGGGTGCCGCCAATTATTACTCGTATGGTCAAGGTTGATCTTCGTATTGTTACCCTGACGGTGCCACCGCAAGATGTCATTACCCGCGATAATGTGACAATCAAAGTTGCGGCGGTGGTTTACTACTACGTGGTCGACCCGATTGCAGCCGTTGTCAATGTGGTGAACTATGGCCAGGCAACGACGCAGATCGGCCAGACAACGCTGCGCAACGTTCTTGGCCAGTCGGAACTGGATGAATTGTTGGCGCAGCGCACCAAAGTCAATCGCGAACTGCAAGCCATTATTGATGAGCACACGGAGCGCTGGGGTGTCAAGGTGACCGCCGTGGAAATCAAGGATATTGATCTGCCGGGTGCGATGCAGCGTGCCATGGCGAAGCAAGCTGAGGCAGAGCGAGAGAAGCGGGCCAAGGTCATTCACGCCGAGGGCGAATTACAGGCTTCGGCTGCACTGGCACAGGCTGCGAATGTCATTAGTTCCCAGCCCAGCGCTCTTCAACTGCGCTACCTCCAGACATTGACGGAGATCGCTGTTGAGAAGAACTCGACCATCGTTTTCCCCCTGCCGCTCGACCTTGTTGAACCAATCCTTTCGTCGTTGAGGCATGCGTCTACGACTGCGGCTGCTGAGAATGGCGATGGCCGTCACACTCTACCGCCATACGTGCCTCCAGCTCCGCAGTCTGAGCGGGTCTAAGCGGGTCTAAGGTCAGTCGCCGCGATGCATGATCGTTTGCGATTGTTCCAGAACATAGAGAGCAGGGGATCTACACCATCGCCTGGTGTGGATCCCCTGCTCTCTTCGCGATATCGTTACGAAGAAAGATTTTCTATCTGTTTGGCGCGCAGGTATTCTGCGCAAGTGCGGTAGGTTTCCTCGGAGATGAGGCCCCTGGACATATAGTGATTGAGCATGATATCCAGTTTCAAAATACTGATCAGATTGTAGCCATGATGACGCAATCGCTCGGCAGCGCCATGCTCACGGTCTATGAGTACGATGACATCCTTCACCTTCAAAGCGTTTTCTTCTAGCAACGCCGCTGTTTCCAGGGCACTACTTCCCCTGGTGATCAGGTCATCGATGATGAGAGCGGTGTCGCCGGGGGTGAAATGGCCCTCAATTCCGCGTTTCCCGGTGCCCTCCGGGTGGCTGCGAGCATAAATAAGGGGAATGTTGGTTTCTAGTGAGTAGGCGCAAGCCAGGATCAATCCGCCGACTGGTACTCCAGCTACTACTCCAAAGGGATGAACTCGCGGGCGACGCAAAGATTGAGCCAGGCTAATTTCTTGTTGCATCAATTTGCTGGCGACGCGTAATGCGGTTGGGTTGCTGATGAGTACCTTGGGGTTCACAAAAACAGGCGAGCTTACTGCGGATTCGCTCACTGTGAAATTTCCGAACTGTACTGCTCCGAGATCGAACAGCATTTGTGCCAGCCACAGGTTGTCGAGAGACTGCTCTTTCATGGGAGGAGGCACCGCCTTCTTTCTTTTCTTTCTACGCTCCTTTCTTCGCAAAGAAAGGCCTGCATTGTCAGTATACCATATTGTATCTTTCAAGCCAACCATTTGAAACTCATCTTGCAGGGCTTGCTTCAGTATGGTACGCTATTTTCGCTTTGTTAAAGATATATCACTATAGCGAATTGATCAATAGGTGAGAAACGACGTATGCCAATAGTAAGTGTCATCCGGGTAGGAAAATCATTCGGCGCTGAACGCATTTTTCGTGATGTGAGCTTGCAGGTCAATGAAGATGATCGCATTGGACTTGTAGGTCCCAATGGTGCCGGGAAATCCACGTTGCTGAATATATTAGCGGGCCGCGAGGAACCAGACGAGGGCAGTGTCGCTGTGGCTCGCAATACACGTATCGGCTATCTTTTGCAGGTAACAGACTTTCAGGCCGAGAACACATTGCGTGAAGAGATGCTCACCGTTTTCGCGGAAGTGCGCGCCTGGGAGCACGAACTGAACGAGCTTGGCATGGCACTGGCTGCCGCTGCGGATCCAACCCTGCATGAACAATTGCTACAACGCTATGCTGAACTGCAGACGCGTCTCGAACATGCTGGGGGTTATACGTATGAACATCGCGTTGGTCAGGTACTCGATGGTTTAGGCTTTACGCGTGAGCAACAAGAATCTCCAGTGCTCCAGCTCAGCGGTGGGCAACAAACCCGTGCTGCACTGGGCAAACTGCTCTTACAAGAGCCGGATCTGCTTCTATTGGATGAGCCAACCAACCACCTTGACCTGGAGGCCCTGGAGTGGTTGGAGACGTATCTTGGAGGCTGGAAAGGCGCTATGGTTGTGGTCGCTCACGATCGCTACTTTCTCGATAAGGTTGTTTCGCGTACTATAGAGATGGCTTTTGGCCGAATTGAAGAATATCCCGGCAACTATACAAAATATCTGCACTTGCGCGATGAGCGCATGGAACGTCGTTTGCGTGAATATGAAGCGCAACAGGCGCATATTGCTCATACGGAGGAGTTTATTCGCCGTTACAAGGCTGGTCAACGTAGTCGTGAGGCGCGAGGTCGGCAAAAACTCCTTGATCGCCTGGAGCGTGTCGAGCGTCCCCAGGATTTTCCAGAGATGCGCTTCGAGTTTACCCCGGTTGTTGACAGTGGGCTGGTAGTCATATCGACACAAAAGCTCGCTGTTGGCTATATCAGTGAAGCGAAAGAGCGTACAGAACTGGTGAGGGTGGCTGACCTGGAACTATTACGAGGTGACCGGGTCGGTCTGCTTGGGCCAAACGGCTCTGGTAAGACGACGCTTTTGCGTACGATCATTGGCGGACTGCCGCCCGTTGGTGGACAGTTGTTTTTGGGTCATAATGTACGTATCGGGTATTACTCACAAACCCATACTGGTCTCGATGACGAACGGAGCATCATTGACGAAATCCGCCAGGTGACAACATTGAGCGAAGAGGGCGCACGTACATTTCTTGGACGTTTCCTCTTCTCAGGGGACGATGTGTTCAAACCAATTAGCGCACTTAGCGGTGGAGAGCGCAGCCGTGTGGCTCTCGCGAAACTAACCCTCCAGGGGTCCAACCTGCTGGTATTAGATGAGCCGACTAACCACCTTGATCTTCAATCGCGTCAATTTCTCGAAGAAGTCTTAGGGGAGTTTGAGGGAACGCTGCTCTTTGTCTCGCACGACCGCTACTTTATCGATAGCCTGGCGACCAAGGTATGGGTCATCGAGGACGGTGTCTTGATCCCCTACATGGGGAATTATACCGAATACCGCACGCGTAAACAACCGATTGTACTGGAAGTTCCCATCTCTGCTCGCGTCGAAAGTGGGAACGCAGGAACAACAACGACAAAAGCTGCTGTGCCAGCCTCTAGAGTGAAGGGTAGGAAGAGTAGCAAGGTTAAAATGCGTACTCTGGAAGATGTAGAGAGTGAAATTGAGAAGGCGGAGGAGCGCGTCAAGGCTCTGGAAGAAGCGTTATCCGAGGCAGCGCTCAAAGCAGATGCGACCAGACTTACGGAACTTACAGCTGAATATGAACAAGCCAGGGCACATGTGGATGAACTTCTTACAGAGTGGGAGCGGCTGGCAGAAGAGGTGAGCTAGCGGCAAGCTTGTTTAGCGTTTCTTTCTTCTCACGCCGACTATCAGACCGCCAATAAAGCCGAAAAGGCTTACAAGCAGCGGGATAACGGCTGCAGCCGCGAGCCAGATACCGGAGAAGAGGAAGGGCACTATGAGTTCCGGGTGGTGAAGTATTATTGCATAGATGCGACCCGTGCCAATTTTGTTTACTCCCCCGAGGAAAGCCCCGGTCACCAGGATAGCTGCGGCTATACAACTGGTGATGAATGTCAGGAAGACACGGGAAAAGCCGTAGAGGTAACTGCCTCGTGCGGCATTGATACAGAGAATTGCCAATCCCAGGCTTTGTAAAATAAAAGCCAGGATAAGTGGCAACCCGGGCTTGAGGATTGGTAGACCGGCACCAGCAATACCCAATATCAGACCTAAAACTTGTAGGCCTATGTCAATAACAAAGGACCCTTCACGTTTTTTTGGCGGTGAGATCACCAGTTTATTACTGTCACTCTGGCTCTGATACGCGGCGATTTGACCCATGATGTTTGTTTTTACAGAGTAGGTTTCCGGGTTGTTTGGATCAAGTTCGAGGGAATGTTCTACTACTTGTAAAGCCATCTGATACTGGCCCATGTTTGACAGCAGTGCTGCTCGCATGCTCCACCCCAGGGCGTTGCCGGGGTCTATTCTCAATAGCTGCTCTACTACATTCAGTGCTTCTTGAAAGCGACCAGCAGTTCCGAGCAATTGCCCCTTGAGCATGAGGGCCGAGGTGTTAGTTGGAGCAACTACCAGCGCCTGATCCACGTAGTTGAATGCTGCTGCGGGATTGTGCTGTTGTATCGATTGCTGTGCCTGTCTCAGGAGCATCTCACAATGTTGTTCTGCTACCGATGAGAGTGCGAGTTGACCTGAGGTTGATGGTGACATCTGCGACATCTGTGTGGTAGTGGTAGCGCTCTGCGGCGCTTGACTCATGAGTGTACCCACGGTAGCGGCCTGGAGCGGTGGGGACTGAGGATCATTTGGTGATAAGGGAGTAGGTAATGGACCACTTTGAAGATCAGGAAGCTGTCCATTTTGCTGGATAGCTATTGGCGCAACTGGCAAATCTCCAACCAGAACAAGCGGTGTAAGCTCTTTCCCAAAGAGCTGGGGGCGTTGTTGTTCACCAAGTGAGCTAAAGAGGAGCGAATGGAGACGTTGAAGTGTGATCTGCCCGGTTGCAGGGTTGCTGGCGGGACCGCAAAGGCCGAGAATCATACGGTGAGCAAAAACTCCCAGATTTTTTTCACCTGTTTCGTGGGCAAACTCATTGCCCCGACAGGAGCAGAGTATCAAACGATTGCCAGTTTGTTGCAAGGCATTGAGGACGTTAGGGCCAATTAGTGGCTTGTTGTCGTAAGGCGCCATACGCAACTTACTCCAGGACTGGCCTGTCTGGAAACAATCAAATAGAAAAATAACATGATCTGCGCGGCTGCGGCCCATTGATTGCTGGGTTAAGGTGGGCAGGTGGATGCCCGTTGCAGGCTGCTGATAGAGAGTATTTGCCAGTGCCAGGTACCCATCGCCGTTCACATCATCCAGGAATGCATGACCGGCAAAGTAAACGAAGACAATATCTCCTGGACCTGCCACGTTTACGCACAATTGGGTGATCAGCGTCTCAACCAGTTCCCGGGTCGCATATGCGCCCTGTACAAGTTGTACATCAGCGGGTGACCAGTTGCCGCCTTGCGTATTTACAAGCCATTGAGCGATTGCTCGTGCGTCGGTTTCAGCATATTGCAGCGGCTGGAAAGCTCCATCCTGATAGGAATTGATTCCAATAACAAGTCCCAGGCGTCTGCCCATTAGCTTGCTCCTTAGTCGCGTCTAATAGACCAGCAAATAACTTTGCTATTGTACGATACACGTTAGTCACACATGCAACAATTGTGCACGAATAAGTACTTTTTGGAGGGTTGAGTTACGCGTGAACGCGTGACGCGTGCTAACCCTCTATTAAGGCTGTGATATACTTGTTGATGCTGTTTTACTATTGTTATCTGGAGAGCGGAAAATCCAGCGAGGGCCGATAAATCGGCGCTGGGCGCGATAAATCGGCCCCTACTGTATGGATTACCCACATCGTCAGTGGGTAATCCATACACCTACGGATGGTCAGATTATTTTGTATAAGGCAAGGTTCAATTTGGACGAATTACACTTGACAGTTTGAACAGTCAAACCGTGTCACGCCTCCGCGAAGCGAAGGGTCTGTCGCAATCGGCACAGAGATGCTTCGCTGCGCTCAGCATGACAGGGCTGTGTCTTTCTGTTGGTGAGGAACTGTCAAGTTCATTTGAACCATGCCTAAGAGTCATAAACAAATACTCGATGTGTTAGGAGCGTAGCTGAGATGCCTCGTATTATTGGGCTGACAGGCAATATTGCTTGTGGTAAGACTGCCGTTGGGAAGATGCTGCTCGAAATGGGAGCGGAGCGTTATATCGATGCGGATGCTGTGGTGCATAAGCTGTATGAGGCTGGCCAACCTATCGCGGTAAAGGTAGCGGAGACTTTCGGGGGTACTGTCATGGCTCCTGATGGCAGTGTTGACCGCAAAGCGCTGGGGGAAATTGTTTTCCAGGATGCTGGCGCAATGCGGCGGCTCGAGGCCATAGTTCACCCGGCAGTGAGTATTGCTCTGGTTGGCGAATTGGCCTCTGTAAGTGCTTCGGGTATTGCCATTATTGACGCGGTAAAATTATTGGAAGGTGGTTCCGGGGCTTTTTGTCAGAGTAAGTGGTTGGTGATTTGTGCTGAAGAGCAGGAGCTGGAGCGGTTGATGGCACGGAATGAGATGAGCGAGGCGGAGGCAAAGGCGCGTATTAATGCCCAACCGCTGGTAGCTGATAGACTGGCGCTGGTAGATGAAGTCATCAATAACAGTGGTACTCTCGAGGAAACTCGCCGACTGGTCGCAGCAGCATTTGCCCGTTTTTGTGCAAGTTTCCCCGCTTAGGTGCTGAACAATCTCAAGTTGTCGCTTGAATGCTTACTTCGTTGATTGCTTGTGCTCCCCTGACATGTATCCTGCCGAAATCGTTGTCGACGACGATCGTTGGATATTCACGCACAGTGAAGTGGCGCATCTCAGTATTGTCAGTTGCCATGATCTGTTCCTTTCACTTATGGTTAAAAATGTTCTCTTCATTACGAGGATAGTGCATTGATTACACAATGCTGTCACAATGCACCGCTTCATCATAACAAAACCGTCACATGCTCTTCTTCCTGTCAGCTCTGACCGCCTAATCCGTCTGAATGGAGAACAGAAGTGATCTGGCCTTTGAAGTAGCAAGTCAATATTAACTATAGGGGCTTTTTTAGCATAAAATTAAGTGAAGAAATGGGGCAAATGACACTGTACACTTGAAGTATTTTTCAAGTATACTGCACACAGTTGTTCGCGCGCCTGGTGATACTACTATCTTCATCCAGGATTGTGCAGAAGAGAGAGGTGTCTATGCAGTCAACATCATTTTCCAATGTCAAAACTTCACCAATCAAAGCGAACCGCGGCTTGCGCAGATTTGTGGTCGTTCTGCTTATCATCTCAACCGTGCTAACCGTACTCTACGGGGCTATCTCGCTCTACATTTCTACTCAACTGGTCTATGTACCTCAGAAGCCGATTTATGCCACACCTGCCTCGCTGGGTCTGCAGTTTCAGTACGTCACTTTCCCCAGCCGGGTTGATCATGTACAATTACGCGGCTGGTTCATTCCCGGCGTGCTGCCGAACGGGAAATTGACGACGCAACGCGCAATTGTTTTTGTGCACGGCACGCGCACCAACCGCGCTGATAAGGCTGCTGGTCTGCTCAATCTCAGTGGTGCAATTGCAAAGAATGGTTTCGCCGTGCTGGCTTTCGATATGCGTGGCTCTGGTGAGTCACCTCCCGCGCCGCTCTCACTGGGCTACTTTGAACAGCGTGATGTCCTGGGTGCGGTCGATTTCTTGCAGTCAGGTCCGCTTCCTTATCCCGCATTGGGGCGTCCTCGGGTCATTGGCGGTTGGGGTGTTTCGTTGGGAGCAGCTTCGCTGATTATGGCAGCGGTGCAGGAACCAGCTATTCGCGCCATCGTCTCAGACTGCGCCTTTGCCGATATCATCCCTATTCTGGAACGTGTGGTTCCCAAAGGCGGTCATCTTCCACCGATGTTCACTCCCGGCACTCTTTTGGCGACCCGGGCGCTCTTTGGGGTGAATTTTTATGCCGATCGCCCGGTTGATTATGTAGCCCAGATCGCGCCGCGTCCAATACTTTTCATTCATGGCGCTAACGATCATTACCTTCCTCCGTCGAATATGGACATACTTGCTGCCGCTGCTCGTTCTGCTCCTAACGCCAATGTACAGACATGGTCTGTGCCGGGTGCTGACCATGCTCAATCTTTCAACACAGAGGGAAAAGTGTACGTCGATCGCATTATCGCTTTTTATACGGCTGCCCTTGGACCTGATAGTGGGGCAGTTTGATATCCATCCATCCAACGACGCTAGGTTGACCGCCAGGGTCAACCCTACTATACGCGGCGCGATGCTGCGCATCGCACGCCCGGCTGTTGGGAGGTCAGCAGGGATGCAAGGAAGTGCCTGAGGCGATTACAAAGGGGGATTTTATGTCTTTACAATCATCTAACTCCGAGGTATTAATGCGAGCTAAATCGTCTTCTTCGGAAAACAATACGTGGCGCG
>VBHI01000389.1 GCA_005881495.1 Chloroflexota bacterium | reverse complement strand
CGGATGTATTGCTCCAGGCTGGCGATCGTCTGCAGCGCGTCCTGGCTCAGGCTCAGTTGCGAGGGCAGCGGCCTGAGGCCCTCTTGCTGCTGATACGGTCCCGTGTCGTAGGGGTGCTGCACGTCGGGCGGCAGCACCGGGAACCACTGCATGGTGCGCTGGTAGCCCAGTGCTTGCACCAGCAACGCGTAGTCGAGCGGCACGGTTGTGACTTCATTCTGCATGAGTCCCCAAACCAGGATGACCAGGGTGTCGATTGGTGTCCAGGGTTGGGGCCGGTAGTTCAGCAACTTGAACACGAAGGGCAGGGAGTTGTTCTGCTCTTCTTCCTGGATGCGCGCGTTCACGCCCTGCGCGTAGTCCTGCAGCGCCTGCCGGACGGGGCTACCCGCCGGAATCGCCTGCCAGTCGAGCTGCGCCGCGCGATCTATGCCCAGCAGCACCTGGAACTGATCGGATGAAAGCATCCCAGGTCCCATAATTTCGGAGAGGCGTCCCTCGGCCAGCCGCCGCGCCAGGTCCATCTGGGCCAGGCGGAAGCGTGCCTGCAGGTAGCCAATCGTCCAGAACAGGTCATCGTCGGTCGAGGCCTGGATATGCGGCGTGCCGTTGGCCTCAAAAATCACCGTGACCGGCGCGTGCAGGCTCGGGAAATGCAGCGCCTCGCTTTGCACGGGTTTGGCTGTGCTCGCCGAGGTCCAGATGCCGGTTCCGACGTTCAGGGCTGGTCCGAGTGGCAGTGGCCCTGCGGCAGCGACATAAAGCACTCCTGCCGCGACGACCAGGGAGAGCAGCAGGTGCAGGAGGCGAGGCACCCATCGTGGGCGTTTCATAAGGGTACGTTCTGGTCCAGTGCTCCGGTTTGTAGCCATGTGTGAACCCTCCTCACTGCGAGAGCAAACAGCCAGCTGAGCATTGATGGTCAGGAGCACTCATGCCCAGGAGCTTTAGAAGTCGTTAAGCAATCACTTCCGGCCTGCTAGCTCCGGCGGGTTGCTCCTTGTACAGGTGAAGTAGGTCTCAGGCTCGAAAGCCGAGCAGGTTCCAGTAGAGCAGTTCCCAGGCGAACGCCAGCGCGGCCAGGGCCACCAGGCTGTAGTGGACCCGCCGCCCTGCGCTCCAGAAGCGCCCCCACCACGCCAGGATGGTAAAGACGATCACCCCCACGGTCAGGACCGCGGAGACGAGCGCCAGCGCAAACAGCGTGGTGAGCAAGGGCGGCACACCGAACGCGAGGTCTGCCGCTTTACTGACGATGAGCCCCAGCCCAATCAGGAAGAGCACGTTCAGCGCACAGAGCACCCCGGCCAGCCAGCTTGCCAGGAAGGGCAGGAGACCCATCCGCTTCCCAATTTGCTTTCCCTGCTCATCGGGGGATGCTGCCTGCGCCCCTTCCAGTTCTGCCTTCCGGCCAGACTGCTTGCCACGCGAACCTCGCCTCATGGCCCTACGTACGAAACCCAGCGGCCACAGCAGCAGCGCCGAGAGGAAGAGCAGCACACACGCCACGATCAGCAGGATGTGGAGATTGGGAGCATCGTACCAGGCCACCTTGGTGAAGGCCTCGATGGGCAGACTGCCTATCAACATGAGCATCCCGTTGTGGTCGGCGCGGAAGACGACCGTCTGCGGCCCATCGACCTGGTGAAAGATCCAGGGGGCCACCTCCACCAACGTCAATGGTTGGTTGCCCAGCAGCAACGAGGAGATCACCAGGCGACCGTTCCCCCCATCGGTGACACTGACAGTCGAGTACAACATGGCGAGCTTCTCATACGTGGTGGAGCTGCGCCGCGTCGGCCAGTAGTTTCCGCTGACCTGGCTGATACGTTCAGCAAACCCGGCTGGCGCTGGCGGTAGCGTCTCTTTGGGAGCTGGGAAGTAGTGATCCAGAAACGCTTGCAAGAAGGTGTCGCGGGCTGTCACAGCACTTGCGCTGTTGTAGGAGACGAACACGCCCACATTGTGCTCTGGCAGCAGGGCGAGCAACGAGTGGAAAAGGATCGTGTCGCCGCCGTGGACAAGCAGGCGCTGGCCGTTCAGGTTCTGCTCCCAGAAGCCATAGGCCATGCCGGGCACGCGGGGATCGTTGGTGAACTGCTGCGTCTGCATCTCTTGCGCCGTGGCTTCCTGTAAGATGCGTTGAGCACCGAAGCGCCCGTTCTGGAGTTGGGCGATCATAAAATGGGCGATATCGGTCGCCGTTGCGCTCATAGAGCCGGCCGGAGCAGGCTGAACAGCCTCGAAAGGATCGGGGCGATACACCCCGTTGGTGTAGGTGTACCCCTGGGAAAGATCAGCCGAGAGGCTCGCCGGGACGGGCTGACGGAACGTGCTGGAGTGCATGTCCAGCGGCTGGAACAGGTGTTGCTCGACATACTGGTCAAAGGGCAGGCCCGACACCTGCTCCACAATATAACCAGCCAACGCTCCACCGTAATTGGAATAGGCGGTCAGTTCACCGGGAGGGCGCACCCGCGCGGGAATATGCGCAGCCAACCACTGGCCCAGCGGCTCCAGATCACTGGTCGTCTGTGCGAAGGTACCAGTTCCCCGGTCTTCGAACCCGGCGGTATGCGTCAACAGGTGGGCCAGGGTGATCGGCTGGGGATAGGTGGCCGGAAGGTGAAACGTTTTGAGGTAGGTATTGACATCGGCATGCAGGTTCAGCTTGCCTTGCTCGGCGAGCTGCATCACAGCTGTCCAGGTGAAGAGCTTACTCACCGAGCCAATCCGGAAGAGGGTCGTATTGGCGCTGACCAGCTTGCCGTGTTGCCGATCGGCATCACCATAGCCCTTGGCGAAGAACAACCGACCATCCTTCACGACGGAGACAGTCGCCCCGGGATATGGTCATCTGCCAGTTGCACGCTGAGCACGCCATTCAGGAAGGTCTCCAACTCGCGCGAATCGCCGAGCCCGGTGGGAGATGGTGGGGGTGGGGTCGCCTGCATGGCCTTCACCGGAGCCATCCCCAGGGTGGGCAGGATCAGGCTCACGAGGAAGACAACGGAGAAAAGAACAGAGCGGATGTGCTGCGCTCGGACGTTGCTACGAGGAAAGAGCGACATGCTGCTCTCCTTCTCAGGATAGGGACCTGACCCTCAAAAGCCATCGGTTGCACGGCGAATCTCGTGTGCTCAGGTGCATCCTTCGGTGCTCACACGCATACTATACGACAACCCTGCCTGGTTTTTCAAGCTCTGTCTCGATTTTGTGTGTATGAAATAGTTGTTGGCAAGCGGGCGTACGTAAGGCCGTAGCGGCCGATTTATCGGCCCTCGGTGGCTATCCAGATGAAAGAGGGAAAAAGCATGATCGCGACCCACTGAGTGCAAAGTGGATCACCCATACAGTTTCTACCATGGAGTTGGTCCTGCTTTAGCCTCCGTTTTTTTGGAGGAGGCAGTTGCAGGTTGGGCCGTATCCACGTTCCCCGTTGACATGAGGGCGTACCCTATCAACCCAAGCGCCACCGCGTAGAGCACAAAAACCAGGGTGCCAATGATGAGGCTAATGAACCTCCCATACACGGGGACGAGAGTCAGGATAGCGAGGGAGGCACCAACGAGCAGGAGCAGGCCAGACAAGGGAGGCAAAACGCCGGCACGCATGATAGCACTGCCGAGCAGGATACCGCCCAGAGCAAACAGTATGCCTGCAACCAGGGTGAAGAGAAAGAGTGCTGGTGGAAATGAACCAGCCAGTTTCGGGGCAACCTGAGTAAGCCAGGGCAGGATGAGGAGGGTATACACAAAGAAGAAACTTGCGGTAAGAAACACGCTGATAAACGTCATGAGAAAACCGGCGAACCCCAGCCAGCCAGCACGCAGTGCCTGGCGCGCGCATATGCCGGGCAGCCCCAGCAGCAGCAGCAATGATCCAATATTCCACCCCAGCGTCACGATCCACCACTGGGGACTCATAAACTGGAAAGCAAAACTCAGGCTGGTGCTTATGATGATGAGCCCAAGCCCCAGAAGCAGGGCCAATCCGCTCGCGCGATACAAGGTTACAGATGACATCGTTCATAACCTCCTTGCAAGAATGTCCCGCGCATAAATGGTACACGTCTCTGACAGGATGCCACTCCAGTATACCACATGCGCGTTTACAAGCCTGCTACCCAAATTTTACACCCCTGGGGCTTGACAACAGTCCTCTCGTCAGTATATACTTCTTTGTAGAAATAAACCGGCGGTCGGTTTAATGACAGAAGGGCGGGATTATGGCACGCATCGTCAAAGAACAAGCATACGCTGTGAAACGCAACGAAATCCTCGATGTGGCCCGGCGGCTCGTGGATACCAAGGGCTATGAGCAGATGACGATTCAGGACATCCTGGACG
>VBHI01000350.1 GCA_005881495.1 Chloroflexota bacterium | reverse complement strand
ACATTGGAAATGGTGTCGAACATTCAACGCAAAAAAAATGCCCTCAATGTTCGACGTGATGGCCCTCAACCCAGTATTCTCGTTCGGTCCTTCAGGTCATTTACCAGCAAGGAAGTACTGTGATCTCCCTGTGATAAAACAGACCCCATTCGTGATTGTTAAGAGATACCTCCGCTTTATTATTCATAGTAGTAAGTGAATATTCGAATATACGAATGAAAGGAGACGGCAATGGGAGAGAAGATGACGGCACAGGTGAAACTTGAGACTGGGATGCGTTTCGACGCGGCGTCAGGTTCAGGGCATCACGTCACCCTGGATGCCTCAGAACAGGACGGAGGACAGGATACTGGTTTCCGGCCAATGGAGTTGTTATTAGTCGGTCTGGGTGGATGCACCGGCATGGATGTTATCTCAATCCTGCGCAAGAAACGGCAGCAGGTTACCGGCTATGAAGTACACGTTACAGGCATACGCGCAGAAGTTCACCCCATGGTGTTTGTTGAGATCACAGTCGAGTATGTCATCACCGGACATCACGTCCAACCAGAAGCGGTAGAACGAGCCATTCAGCTCTCTGAACAACGCTACTGCGGTGCGGGTGCGATGCTCGGGAAAGTGGCCCACTTAACCCATACTTTCCGCATTGTTGAGGCAGCGGAGACACAAACTGTTGTCACTACTACCCCATCATAGTAAAGAAATAGCGAAGGCATTTTGACCCTCAATGTCTGGTTGCCAGACGGGATCAAGAGAGCACAAGAAAACAAAGGAGTAAAATCATGGAAGAGCGAATGTCGATCATCGTCTTTTCGGGAACTGTTGACAAACTGATGGCAGCATCTATTCTAGCTACCGGTGGGGCCGCTATGGGCCTGGAAGTGGAACTCTTCCTGACCACCTGGGGTTTGGAGGCATTCCGCAAGGACAACTATAAAACCAACATGAAGGTCAGCAAGGATTTCGAAGAGTATGCCCCGGTCATGATGGAGCAGATGATGGCGAAGAAGGTCCCTTCCTGGATGGATAACCTCAAAGGGGCCAAAGAGGTCGGCGACGTCAAAGTCTATGCGTGCAGCATGACTATGGAACTCTTTGACATGAAACTGAGCGACCTCGAGCCGATTGTTGACGAGGTAACTGGAGTAGCAACGTTTGTAGAACGAGCCAAAGAGGGACGTATCACACTATTCATTTAGTTGCGATGAAGGGCGACCCAGCCGCATCGGTGTGATGAAGAAGGCCGTGGCCGTCCCATTCCCTTCTCTTGAAAGGAGCTGATTACAATGCCAGAATTGACCGATATAACGATTGATAAAGAGATTGACGCGCGGGGCAGCTTCTGTCCTGGGCCGTTGATGGAGCTGATCCGCGGCATGAAAGCCTTACCCGTTGGTGGAGTGCTGGCCGTCCTGTCCAGTGATCCCGGTTCAGCAAAAGATATTCCCGCCTGGATTCAGAAAGCCAAACATGAATTTCTGGGAACCTTCCCTGAACAAGGCTACACGCGCTTTGTTGCGCGGAAGGCCCATTAAATAAAAGGAGGCAATTCCATGCCCCAACATATATTGATAGTCGGCGGAGGAGTAGGTGGAACGATTGTCGCCAACCTCCTGGCACGTGCTTTACACCACCAGGAGGCAGAAATCACGTTGATTGATAGCACGGGGAAACATGCGTATATGCCCGGCTGGCTCTACATGCCATTTAACCATATCGGCGCAGATAGTGATCAATTGGTCCGCCCAGAGCGAGACCTGCTGAACAACCACGTGCACCTTGTAACCGGGGAAGTGCAAAAGATTGATCCCCAAAACCGCGAACTACATGTTCAACACAACAGGGACCTGGATGAAATCGTTGGGACAGGTGGAGCGAGCGAGGCGGTGTATCCCTACGATTACCTGGTCCTGGCAACTGGGGCGCGCCTGGTTCCATCGGACCTGCCGGGATTGGCCGGAACCGAGGGGAAATGGCACCACTTTTATAGCGCTGAAGGATCATTACAACTACGGCAAGCCCTACAAACCTTCGTGGGTGGACGGATCGTGATTACGGTTGGTGGCATTCCGTATCGCTGCCCGCCTGCTCCCCTGGAATTTACTTTCCTGCTTGATGAGTGGCTGCGCAAACGTGGCCTACGAGACAAAACAGAGATCCAGTATCTCTATCCCCTGCCACGTGTCTTTCCCATCGAGAGCGTAGCAGAGGTAGCGACACCTCTTCTGGAAGAGCGGAACGTGCAGTATACCGTCTTCTTCAATACTGAAGCAGTGGATACCGAACGCAAGATCATTTCTTCAATGGAAGGAGAGGAGTTTCCTTACGATCTGCTGGTGGTCGTACCGCCACATCGCGGTGCGAGAGTGATCGAAGAATCAGGTATGGGCGATGAGCAGGGCTGGTTGCCAACCGATCGCGCCACCCTGGAGGTCAAGGGGCAGGAGCGCGTCTATGCATTGGGAGATGCGACAGATCTTCCCGTTTCCAAAAGCGGCTCAGCGGCCCACTTTGAGGCCAAGGTGGTGGCCCATCGTCTCATCACGAAGATACGAGGGGAGGAACCAGGTAACGGAGAGGCCACCTATGATGGAGAAGTGATGTGCTTCTTAGAGACGGGGCAGAACAGGGCAACCCAACTCGTGTTCAACTATGAGCATCCGCCACAACCGCCGCGGCCCAGCCTGTATTATCATATGGAGAAGCAACTCTTCAACCGCGCGTACTGGCATATTGTGCCGCAAGGTCTGGTGTAATACTTGCCTTTCTCCTCCTGTGTGAATGAGAGCAGTCCGTTGCGATTGCTCTCACTCCTAGTGTGCGGTAAGGAAGAGTTTGAAAGGCTTGACAATCATTCATAAACGACGTTAAAATATTCATGTATTCGAATACATTGTTATAACTGTAAACAATGAAGGAGGTAGGAAGATGGAACGCGAACGAGAAGAACAACTTTATCGACTGCAAGCAGAGCTCTGCCAGGTTCTCGCCGAACCGACGCGCTTGAAGCTTCTCTCTTTAATTGGTGAGAGGCCTCGACCGGTGAAGGAGCTGGTTGAAGCGACGGGAGAGCGCCAGGCGAAGATCAGCCAGCACCTGGCGATCATGCGCCAACGCAACATTGTGCGTACCGATCGAGTTGGGACGGAAGTGCATTATTCGTTGACTGATCCAGGTATCCTGGAAGCGTGCCGTATTACGCGGGAAGTCTTACTCCAGCAGTTGACGCAACAAGCGAGCCTGGCGGCACCACTTATCGCTACAGAAAGGGTTTGATAATGCCCATTTATGAATACCGGTGCACGCGTTGTGAAGAGCGATTTGAGCAACTGGTTCACTTACGGTCTGATCAACCACCCGTGACCTGTCCACGATGTGGCACCCAGGAGGTACGCAAGCAAATATCATCGTTTGCGACCACTGCGAAAGGCCAGGCAACCAATCAGTCCAGTTGTGCACCTACAGGTGGCTGAAGCATTCGCTAGTGGGAGCGGTCGCTCTTACAACACGAGAATGTATCATTGTGGCGAAGGATAGAAGTAAGCAGAAAGATGAAAGAACGATGACCACGACCTATGGTTTTGGTACAACCTTACAAGTACCCTATGAAGAAGCGATCCCGCGTGTGAAGGAAGCACTCAAAGCCGAGGGATTTGGTGTGCTGACCGAGATAGATGTACGCCGTACGCTGCGCGAAAAACTGGGTGCGGAGATGAAACCCTATATCATCCTCGGGGCTTGCAATCCCCCGCTGGCGCATCGCGCCTTGGAACAAGAACCGGACATTGGTCTGCTCCTGCCATGCAATGTCGTTGTGCGTGCTGAAGGAAAAGGGAGCCGCGTAGAGGTTGCTGATCCGCAGGCCATGCTTGGCATTGTTGGCAACGAGGAGCTAAATGCTGTTGCCAGGGAGGCCAAACAGCGTTTGCAGCGGGTCGTTGCCTTGCTGGGTGGCCAGTCATAGAAGAGCTGGTAAGAAAGAATTTCTGTAATCTGTATAAGGAAGGGTAGATGGTTTTTCGTAAATTTTTTAGTAGGCTAGCCGTGCTATCCTTCTCAAGTGAGCCACTACCCGATCTCACATGTCTCAAATAGCGTTTACTAGCTGGGAGAGTAGGAGTGTGCGTTCTTCCCCCCAGATTCCCTCCCATTCGCATCTCTGTACTCTTCCAGGCTGTTGTAGCTCGTCATTCTCAACCGCTTCAGATGCTTTCTCCATGCTACGCCTCGCGCAGTGCACTCGTACAGTATAGCCTTTGGCATTCTTTACTATGCATTCGATTCCTAATACATAGTTTCCCCACGGCACTGGCGCGACGCGATAGGTGGACCCGACTCGTCGTAGCGCTTGAGGCAGCGCAGGAGCGATGGTGATCTTATCGGCCTCTTCCTCGCGAAGCCCCAGGAGGTAACGCATGATCAGGTGGATGCTCAGGGCACCCCAGCCGTACCCTTCGATCCCCGCATTGACATAATCGATAGCTCCCCATTTTCCCGCCGTGACCGTCTGGCGGTACTCGCGGGTGACGCCTGGGAGCCCTCCGTGCTCGTCCAATTCCCTGCCGTCCGTGCTGCGGTAGGAGGCATCGATGAAGCGGTAAGCCAGCTCTGCAGCATCGAGGGGCATGTGTGCAGCGGAGGCCGCACCGACCAGTGTCATGACGACGGGAGGCCACGAGAGCGGAGCCCAGCCGTGGCTGTGTGATGGCGGTTGTTCGAGGAATGGGCGGAGCTGTTCCACTTGACCCCAACCCGAGACTCCACAAAAGACCGGGGCAAGGTGCATGGCATCCTGTTGCGTTGACCACTCCCCGGTCACGGAGTCATAATCGCGAAACCAGCCATCCTGCCACATCAGCCGGGTTTTCACGGTAAACTCGTTGGCAATGCTCTGCCAGAACACGGCATCGGCTGCGTAATCCGCCGGCACGGGGTCCTCCAACTTGTCTTCTTTCACCGCCGAGGCGAGGAAGTTCGCCCAGCGATTGAGTATTTCCGCGCCCTGGGCCATGCTGGCCTGCAGGTCCACGGGACGCACATGCTGGATGATGGTACCACCAGTCTGCTGTGGGCCGAATCTGCTGGAGACATCCTGCCCACTCTCCCATGAACAGGCGTAAACCAACCAGCCCTCGGTATCCCGGCGGTACTCCAGCCACCAGCGCAGGTAGGCCGCAGCCCCCGGGTAAAGGCGGTTCAGCCAGCGAAGATCACCTGTCCTGGCAAATATTTTGTCGCAACACCAAAGGGGAAAACCCCACTCGGGCGCAGTCCCACAGATTTGCCCATCGTCGGCGACCATGTTGTAGCTGCCATCTTCGCGCATACAGGGTAAGTTCGGGCGGGGAGCCGACTCGAAATGCCCCAGGATGACCTCGGCGGCGAGTTCAGGATCGGCATAGCTGAGGAAAAGCGCGTCCATCGCCGCCTCCGCCAACACCAGGCGCGGAGCTTGAATCTGCATTCCATCCCATGGATGTGGGATAATTCCGGCAGAGGGCCGTATCGTCATACGCAAGGTCTCGAGGTCATAGACCCAGCTCCGCCGCCAGTTCTCCGGCCAGTCTCCCGTGAGTTGAGGCGCGCGTTCCCAGAACGCTTCATCGTCGGCGTGGTGTTGCGCCTCAGCAAGCGCGATCTCTTCGATACTATCTTCCCAATTCCGCCAGGCTTGATCCTGCGAGACGCCACGAGCCAGAACCACATTGAGAAAATGGACTGTATTGCTTTCTAAGGTGAGATCACACGGCAGAGCGACTGTGCGCACCTGCCACCCCGTCTCTTCCTGGCTCTGAGTAACGCGCGGCCAGACTACCTTCTTCCCGCTCGCCCAGCGTGCGATGTCTTCGAGTGAGACGGCATATCCCATAGCGCCTATCGTTAATGCAGCATTATCTGCTTCCCGTACTCCATGTATAAAGACATCACCCTCACTGGCAAGGCCCAGCATGCAATAGCCATGTTCGCGGTCTTGCAGCGCATAGAGTCCATGTTCCCACAAACGGCTGGTGTGAGGATTGTGCGTATGCTGGTGCATGAGATAACAGGTCACGGGAAGCGGCGCCGTCGAGGTCGTCGCAAGAGTCAGGATGCAGGCCAGGGCGTGTTCCTGCACCAGGAAATAGCGTGCAGTGAGCGTCAAGCCATACTTCGGAACGATGCAGCTATATTCAAAACGGCTTTTCGTGTGCAACTGACTGTTGATGACGCACTGCTGACGGCGGAAATCGTCAGGGGTGACCAGCACGCTCCCATGAATCTTGAGCCCGAGCATGAGATGAGCCGTATAGTGAAACTGGTTCCGCACGTAGCTTCCGAGGTTGGGCACATGCCAGCCCATGCCAAGGGGGGGAAGAGAACGTAGAACTCCATTGGGATTGAGCTTCCAGGAGTGATAGGGATTATCGAGGTAGCCGTGCGGCGTAAAATCGTCGTGAGGGATCATTGGTCTAGACTCCATCTTGACTGACCATGAACGAACTCTCGAAGAAACTGGTCGTCTCGCCACATTGTATGCTACCCCAGTTGAATGGTCAAATAGCCTTTTTCTTGTACTTTTCAGAGTTGACCTAAAAGATGTTGCTGGGCGATGCGTGCCTGGGCCTGACGCAACTGTTCTTGCGTTAGGTGTAATTGCTCGAAGGTCTGGTGTAATTGTTCTCTTGCAACGCTAAACGTTCTTCTGTAATTATAGGGCCAGTATATCAAACAAGGTTCATTCTGAACAGTTTCGCAAAAGGTCCTGCTACCTCTTGTAATTGCTTCAATGAATGTCTATAATTGAAGAGGAGAAAACAATTGGCGATGAAGCTCGCCTAACGCCTTGTGCTGATAGCTTCTAGCGACCGACTATAGAGATGATCGGCTGTTAGAAGCGTTTTTGTTTTCAGAACTGTACTTATCACCTGACGAGTGTACGTTCGAGCATCAAAGCGCCCCTGCCGATAGAACTCTCTCAATGGCGGGGCGCTTTGTATCATCGTTTGGAAGTCTAGTTCGCCGAGAGGGAACGCAATGCTGCAACAGAACTCTTCGCCTGGAGAAGCCCAGTTGCGTGTGAGCGCAGCGAGTTGTTCAGATACGGGACGTGTGCGTACGCTCAACGAAGATGCCATCCTCATGTACGAACCGGTGGATCAGGCAGTGTCCGCACAGTTCGGTTGGCTCTACCTGCTCGCTGATGGCGCGGGAGGTCATGCTGCTGGAGAAGTTGCCAGCCGCTTGGCAGTCGAGACGATCGCTGCCGCCTACTATGCTCAACAGACCTCTCACCATACCCCTGAGAACGCGTCTCGCTCTCAAGGGGAGGTCAGACACCTGCATGGTCCACTTGATGATCTCGAGACTCCCATCGAGCAGCTCCAGTGGGCATTCTTTGCTGCCCATACACGTATTCGAGAGGCGGCTCACCTCAAACAGGAATATGCTGGCATGATCACTACGTGCATTGCTGCTGTGGTCAAGGGTGCCCGCCTCCTGATAGCCCACGTCGGTGATAGTCGCGCCCACCTGATTCGTCCCTCGTCTGCGTCCAGGCCCTCGATTACTCGCCTGACAATGGACCACTCGATGGTGACAAAACTCGCGCGGGCCGGTGCCATATCTCCCGAACAGGTGCGCAACTCGCCATTTCGCCATATTATCCTGCGAGCCCTGGGGGGAAAGGAGCAGGACAGCTCGAGCCCTGATGTAACGACCTGTGTTGTGCAAGCTGGAGATGCCCTCCTTCTCTGCTGCGATGGCCTCTGGAGCATGCTTACTGAGGAACGGATCGCTCTAGTGGTGAGCAGCGCGCCACCACGGGTGGCATGTGCCGAGTTGACCCGACTGGCGAATGAGGCCGGAGGCGAGGACAACATCAGCGCCGTGGTGCTCTCATTCACATAGGGTGCTCGCAAGACGAAGGGAATGCTCTCATTGGGAGTCCACGTATGGAAACAGATACTTCAAAGAAAGAAGCCAGGCAACCATCACGAATGAAGGCTGCTGCACTCAAATTCGTTTTGCTGATCGGCGTCATGAGCTTTTTCGCGGACTTCACCTATGAGGGCTCGCGCAGTATCATCGGGCCATACCTGGCAGTGCTCGGGGCAAGCGCGGCGGCCGTAGGGATCGTCGCCGGCTTCGGAGAATTGCTTGGGTACGGCCTGCGCCTGGTTTCGGGGCGCCTCAGTGACCAGACCGGTAAGTACTGGCTGATCACCATCGTCGGCTATGTCGTCCAGATGTCCTCGGTGCCGCTCCTGGCATTGGCCGGGAACTGGCGGTTTGCGGCCCTGCTGATTATCCTGGAGCGCGTAGGCAAGGCGATGCGCAACCCACCCCGTGATGTGATGCTCTCGCACGCCGCCAAGGAGATGGGATACGGCTGGGCTTTTGGAGTGCATGAGGCACTGGACCAATCCGGCGCGCTTTTCGGTCCGCTGGTCGTTGCCGCCGTGCTGGCTCTGCGCGGCGAGTACCAGATCGCCTTTGCCGTGCTGCTCATCCCCGCCCTCCTGACGCTCAGCATCCTGATCGTCGCGCGCTTGACCTACCCACGGCCCCAGGAGTTGGATGCGACCCCCCCGGACGTGAAGGCCAGCGGTCTTCCACGTGTCTTCTGGGTGTATCTCGTGGGGGCGGTACTGGTCGCGGCCGGGTTCGCCGACTTCCCGCTTATTGCCTACCACTTCGCGCAAGCGTCCACCGTGTCAAGTACGCTGATCCCGGTCTTCTATGCCGTTGCCATGGGCATGGGCGGGATTGGCTCGCTCATTTTCGGACGTCTCTTTGATCGGGTCGGTATCGCCGTCCTGGTCCCCTTGACGCTCCTCTCAGCTCTGTTTGCCCCGCTGGTTTTCCTGGGGGGGGTTCTGGGCGGCGCTCGTCGGTGTCGCGCTGTGGGGGCTCGGTATGGGCGTCCACGAGTCGATCATACCTGCTGCTGTGGCCCTTATGGTGCCGGTACAGCGACGTGCCTCGGCCTATGGCCTCTTCACCGCAGGGTATGGTGTGTTCTGGTTTCTGGGTAGTGCGGCTCTCGGCATTCTGTATGGTGTGTCACTACCGGCGTTGATTGCTTTCTCCCTGGTCGCTGAACTCGCCGCCATTCCGCTGTTTTTCGTGGTGAGGCGGCAGTTCCGCCCTGGGACCGCTGACGTTTAACCACGCTGATCGTGTCATGGAGTGATGAAAGCTTCCAGAAAAGGACTGTCAGGCATGAACATTGCATTTCTCTTTCTTGGTATCGTACCTGGGTTGTTGGCAGGTCTTCTGGCTTTCGTCATCACCTATGATGAGTATTCACGCCATTATGTAGACAGGAGAGGACCATTGAGATTGGCACTTGAGGCGGCGGTATTTGCCTTCTTCGTGTTTCTTGCTCTTTCAGTTGCTACAGGATTTGTCTTGACCAGGGCGTATATGAGTCAATAGCTGCTGGCAGATTGCGCATAGGAGTCAAACATCTTTCCAGCGGCGAGTGTTTGTGTATTCGGAACTTCATGAGCGAGGAGAAAGTGAAACGAAAGGCATTGGGGATGTACTGATGTATTCTCTTGAAGGCAAACAACTTACACGAGAGGAGGTACGCGTCATTGTGGCTGAGGCGCATGTCTGGCAGAAGCGAGCCGATCTACGGCGGACTGACCTGAGCAAGACTAACCTGATTGGGGCAGACCTGCGCGAAGCGGACCTGGAGAGAGCGAACCTGAGTGGGACGCGCCTGGACAATGCGATTCTCTTGCATGCTGTTCTCGAAGGGGCAAACATGCAAAACGCGCAATTACGAGGTGCTCTCTTACGTGGAGCCAATCTCTACCGGGCAGACCTGCAAGGGGCTGATCTGCGCGAATCGCTGCTCCATGGAGCCAATCTGATGGGTGCTAATCTGTCCGAGGCCAACTTGATGGAGGCGAATCTCCGCTGGGCGAATTTACAGGGTGCTCGTCTGGAGAGAGCAAACCTCACAGAGGCCTCACTACGCTGGGCAGGCCTGTTTGGAGCAAATCTGCAAGAAGCCAACCTCAGCAATGCACACCTGGAGTGCGCCAATCTGGAAGATGCTGATTTGCGACGGGCGGTGATGCGCGGTGTGTTTCTCAACCAGGCCAATATAAGGGGAGCGTTGCTTCCACTGAGCTTCAAAGAGAGGCTGAGCCAGTATCTTCGTGATAGATCTCACCGTTTCGAGCAACTCAACTAGCGTCGTGAGATAGATGACAGGTGATTTTATGGTCCATAGCCTCTCTCATGGATTGTTGTCCAGGGCTATTCAGCTAGCCGCACCTGGACAGGTCCGCTTACGGACCTCTTCGCCAGGTGCCTCTCCTGACAATACTGAATGTTATTGTAATGTGTATGTACCAGTGACATGCGCGAATGTGAGCAGATTGTAAGGCTCCTACCTGATGAGGTCTCGGAGGGTCTTAACAGAAAATTTGCACGTCACGTCATGCGCCCCTTGCCAAACTATGCTACCGAAGCAACAGAGTTATATTTCATGAAAAGGAGAATCATCATGCCTAACAGTCTAGACGAGTTTACCATGATCGAAGATGTGGTTGCACGCGAAATTCTGGATTCGCGCGGCAATCCTACCATTGAGGTCGAGGTCTTTTTGATGGGTGGAGAGCATGGCATCGCAGCCGTACCCTTTGGAGCCTCAACAGGAACACACGAAGCTGTAGAGTTGCGTGATGGAGACAAGAGTCGCTATGGCGGAAAAGGTGTCCTGATGGCGGTAAGGAATGTCACAGAGACCATCCGCGAGAAGATAGTCGGCCTTGATGCAACCAAGCAGGTGGCACTCGATGAAGCCATGATCGACCTGGACGGAACGCCAAATAAGGGTGCTTTGGGAGCAAACGCCATCCTTGGAGTCTCACTTGCCATCGCAAAAGCCGCAGCGAAAGCTCGACAACAGCCACTCTATCGCTACCTTGGAGGCGTCTCCGCCCGCACGCTTCCTGTTCCCATGATGAATATTTTGAATGGGGGCAAGCACGCTGACAACTCAACCGACATGCAGGAATACATGATTCTACCGGTCGGTGCGAAAAGCTTTCGTGAGGCATTGCGCATGTCCGCGGAAGTCTATCAGAGTTTGAAGAAGGTACTCCACTCCAAAAAACTCAACACCAATGTTGGTGACGAGGGTGGCTTTGCTCCATCCCTCAGCTCCAATCGTGAAGCGCTCGAGCTTATTATTGCTGCCATCGAGTCTGCAGGCTACAAGCCAGGTGTTGATATTTTCCTGGGTATGGACCCTGCAGCCAGCGAATTGTATGAGAATGGGAAGTACGTACTGGCACGTGAGGGCCGCACGCTCACCTCCAGTGAGATGGTAGATCTCTATGAGCAGTGGATGAACGAATACCCCATCATCAACCTTGAAGATGGACTGGCTGAAGACGACTGGGGATGAGACTTCCTCAACTTCTCGAAGAGTATCCGAGCTTTCCTGCGCTGGTGCATCGGTCGAAGTGGATGCTGCCCGCTTCGGGAGGAACCACGTCTGAGCAATAAAGGTCGGTACGACGGCAGAGCCAATCACGACGCTCACCAGGATCGTGTATTGCGCCTGGCTGATTATACCATGCGTAAGCCCATAAAGGGCAGAAACGCTGCCGAAGGTAAGATCGGTTGACATAAGCAGCGTTGTATAAGTTCCCTCGCGTACCGTCATCTTGAAAGCACGAGTCAGCGGCCAGACACCGATGAATTTTGTGGTCATTTTGACCCCGAGCAGTACGATGATCAATAGCCCACCGGCGAGCAGTGCCGGAAGCGAAACCAATGTGCCTGCTTTGATGAAGAAGAATGGTGTTAAGAGCGCAAAGGCGATGGTGCGCATGCGGTAGATCAACACCTTGTCGTGACTGAAGACACCTGCGATGATCAGGCCCACGAGGTAGGCTGGGAGCACCGCCTCGCTTTTCGCAATAGTTGCCAGGCCCCCGAGAAAAAGAGCACCAGGAACAGGAACTTCACTTCCATCTCGCTGACCCGCCCTCCGAACCTGGCGAGCACCCAGCGAGTGATGGGCTGCAACTTCCAGAGGACTATCACGAGTGCGGCGATGAACACCAGGAGCCAGATGTTGAAGCTGGCAAACAGCACACCGAGGGCGATCACCGTTCCGAGGTCGGTGACAAAACATGCGGCCAGGATGAGTTTACCGAGATCGGTCTTGTTGAGCCCGGTCTCCACCATAACCGAGTAGACGACCGCGACGGACGTCGTGGACAGGGCAATGCCAGCGATCTCCGCGGCGTGGAGGTTCCAATGGGTCACAAAGTAGGCGAAGGCCATCGCGCCCAGGAACGGAAAAAGAAACGATATTCCGCCGATGATCAGACTCGGCTTGAGGTGCTTGCGAAATGACTCGGGTTCGATCTCTGCTCCTGCCAGGAACGTCAAAAGAACCGATCCGAAACTGGCAAGGAAATCGATCCAGGGGGTGGTGTGAAAGCCCAGAAAGTTGCCTCCAATGACTCCAACGAGAATCTCGATCAGGGCGACCGAGATACCAAGCCGGATTGAGATGAAACTGGCAAGCAGTGCCATCCCCATCCAGGCGGCTGCGATAAACCAAACGTTATCCAAAAGACTCCTCCAAACTAGCTGAGTGACGAAATGCCCAGGCTGTAGGGAGAACAGAAGGCATGAAAAGGCTCCTGATCGCGCACCCAGGCGTAATCAGGAGCCATTAGCAGCGTTGCGGTTTGGCCACGTCTTACGTTTGGCCCGGCGGACTCCATCGCCTTCCTCTTTTGAAACTGAGGGTAGTATAGCATATCGGACGAAGGATGTGCTACCCATTCCTCCATTTGTGCCATTCTAGTCAAAGGAGTAGTGTTGTTTCTCATCTTCCCTTGACGCTCCCATCACAGCGTGATATGTTTTCACTAAGAGATGATCCTCTTACGGCGATGAAGCTCGCCCACGATGCCGGAAGCTCCGGCTGATAGCTTCTACTCTGACGAAAATGTGTATGTCCGAGCAGAAGCAATTTTTTTGCTCGGACATGATTGGGCAACAGCCAAAGCGAGCGAGGGCAATGAATCAGCACGGTGCTGTAGCGAAACAGATCACGTTCATACAGGGTCTGGCTGTACGTGCATGCGAACTGCGCCTGGAGCAACATACAAGAGATGTGAGCGGTAAGGAACAGGTTGAGTATATCTGTGGGGCGAGCGGGGGATTTGAGCATGGGCATATGCTGGGAGTGGTCGGGAAATGAGCGCGATATGCAACACCTGCCCCATTCCTGTTGCGCTGGAAGCCCGACAGTCAGCCGCTCAGCGCGTATTCCAGGGTGGGTTCCCCAGCGAAGAAGGCGAGGAGGCGTTCCCATGCCCACGCTGCCCCAGGGACATCAGGAACCTCGCCGCGCTCTCGCCTGGAGGCGCTGAAGCGCGCGAGATAGGCTTCTACCGCCATATCAAGGTGAAGCAGGTGTTGTCGTTGCCGCTGTAGTAACCGCTCTTGCAGGGTGAAAGCGTCTGCTTCACGCGCGCAGCTTTCCTGAACCTTCCTCCAGTGGAAGAGGCAGAGCATCTTTTCTTCGGTATTCGTCGAGCCATCATAGGTCTGTCGCAAACCTTGTACAATATCACCGATAGCCTCGCTGCCGATATCGGATGCATAGCTACAGACCGCGCAGTTCTGTTCATCCTGAATGTCTCTGTATGCACGAGCATTCGCCAACTTCGTATAGTGTTCTTCCAACTGCCGCTCAAGCCAGGAATAGTAACGATCTGCATTATCTTGTTGTTGCACGACAATGCTAGCTGCAAGAATCCAGTGATGGCTCTGGCAAAACGCTGCTGTTGATGATAGAGGTTCTCCCTCTGTAAAGGTGCTGAGGCATTTTGCGATGCAGGCGGAAGCTTCGGCGGCGCATGCAGGGCAGGTTTCGCCGTCGGGACTTTGTAGCTGACTGCGCTGGCCAGTCACAAGAAGAAGGTGCCGAGGGATTGCTTGTTGCGTTTTTGTACTGACGTGAATGGGCAAGGCCTGAAGGCCTCCCACCAATAATTCCAGGTGTTCAGCTATCTGACTCCAACCAATCGGCGTTGCTTGCAAAGCATGATTCTGTTCGTTGACACGCTGCGCTGTATATTGCATTAAGCGAGTTGACATTGCCTGCGTCTCGCGTCGCTGGGGGTCGTCAGTCAACGAGTCGCGCTTACCCTGGAATAACCCCATCAACTGCCAGGGGGATTGCCTAAAAGCTACTCCTTCCGCACATGCATGTAAAAGGCGTTTCATGTGGGGAAAACACAGGACTGTTTGCAGCGATGACCACTCCCTTTCGTCGCCGCTACTGATACTCTGTTGAAAACGATGTATCAGGCGGGTGAGAAATTGAAATTCTTCATGCCGCGCTAGCTGGCAGAAGCGGCAGTATGTGGTACCAATCTCTGGTCCAATGGGAAGCGCTGTTAGGATGCTACGCCTTCTGGCCGGCTGTTTTGATGGAAGCAGGCGATTCAATTGTCTCAGTACAGCCTGGTAGACGATACCGATTCCTAAACCGTCACCGATGCGCTCATGTTCCAGAACTCCAAGCGACCAGGTATGATAGGAACAAAATCCCCAGGACTTGCTGATCCGCGCGCCTATGTGAGGATCAGTGCAGTATTCCCACAGGAAACTATGCATCACTTGCTGGTCGTGTTCCCGCACCAGGCGGCAGAGGGCGCAGCCCGGCTTGCGACGCGCGCGATCCAGGTCCGCGTCGAATATATCACGAGCAGGGGGGGTGCTTCGACGCCTGCGGAGGCATGACCATACAGATTGAAGCATGAATAGCTCTCTTCCGTTCTTAACAGATAGGATGCCAGGACGGCATCGTCATTCGATACCGTAGCAAAGCATGCCACATTTCTCGATATGAGCGAGGTTGATCAGTAATACAACTGATTGAGCGTTTTCAACATCGCTGTGATCTCTTGCGCAACCCTCTCAGGTACAGGAGGTGGAGCCTTGAGCGCGTTCAGGGCCTCCCAGCATCCCGTTTGGGCGAGTGCTGCCAGGGCATCGACAATGGTCAGTGCCACCACGAGTGCATTTGGTTGCGCAAGGCGCTTTGAAAGTGAGGCGACGGCCCGGCAGTCTCCCAGTTTTCCCAGAGCCTTGCCGATTGCGTAGAGCACTCCGATGTCGGTCTCTTCGAGCAAACGGACATTAAGACCGGGAGAGCTCGCTGATCTCGGCGTTGCCCAAGCAACGTGGCCGCCATCTCCCGGGTCTCAGGAACGGGATGATGTAACGCCCGCATCAATTTCTGGTCGTAGAATATTGCCGCGGTTTCAGAAAGCGATGTACTACATCGCTCGCAAACAGTGGCATCGATAGTGTTCTCTGCCCAACAGTTGGGACAGTACTGAATAAGCGGCATGGTTCTCGTCCTTTCAGGCGTGTATCAGGTGCGCACAATAAAAAAGGCTCTACAACACGACATGTCGTGCCATAGAAGCCATCAGCCGGTCAGGGCATATTTCAGGCGAGCTTCATCGCCAGTACCTCACTGTAGTATAGCACACATCAGACACAAACTACGGCCTTTTCAGAGAGCTCCCTCCACGCCATAATGCCGTACATGGGTACTTCACCCTCGTAAAGTCGCCACTAAACGTTTGGGATTCAGTACCAGGTCAATAGCATCAACCGGGCCAGATGCTAACACATCGGCGGCTTGCAGCGCGCCGATTGCCAGGCCTTCTCCTGCCAGGATTGCCACGCCGATAGCGGCCAGTCGCAGCATACCGACATCGTTCATGCCATTGCCGAAAGCGATCACACTGGCTGGTCCAAGTTGCTCCACATAGCGTAATTTCTCCTCGCCGCCAGTGATGATGTAGAGGGGTAGCCCCAACACGTGTTCAAGCTCTGCTATGTTACCATGGGTACCCGCAGTCAGCGCATGCAGGGTAAGATGTTCGCTTAGAGCTTTCAAGCGATTCGCCACCCCTGGGATAGGCATTCCGTCTGTGGCAAGTGTACCGTTGACATCAAAGACCGCGTGGTGTAGCTCAATGATCCCTCTCTGGGGAATGTCTATTCGTATCATATTCTTACTCTCGTAAACGTATGATGTACAATTTCCTCTTTCTCATGCACTGCTCTAACGAAGACCGTTGTCCCTTTGCTTTCCGGTAACCAGGATAGTGGAAATTTGCTGATCGCGCTTCGCTACATGAACCTGAGGAGGCATTTTTGATCATCTACTTCATTGAAGTGTACCACGTTCCTATCGACAGGCAAAGGTATAGAGCATGTGTGGCTAAACTGCTACCACGGTTTCTCTTGACGCTCGCCGCAGCGATTGCGTATACTAATAGGCAAGTGAAGATTCGGTCGCGCGATGAGGCTCGCGTAACGCCACGGGGCTAATGGCTTCTACATGCTGTACGGCACAGAGAATGTGTTGTGGTTGGCAGTAGGAGTTTTTTTTATGCTTCAGAACTCGAGAAACAGGTGACGCAATGCAAGAGGAAGCTGAGGGTTTTCAGACAGTTAATCGCTCGCGTGATGCCGATTCACTTCGTGTCGCATTTGGGCGCGAAGGCTGCCCTGTCTGCATCGTTGTGCTTGATTATTTAGAGCGCTCCATGGATAGTTGGGAATACGAAGGGTTTAGCGATGTAGAGCATCGCCATGAACTCATCCAGTCGCGGGGTTTCTGCCCGTTACATACCTGGCAACTGGCGCAGCGCAGCAATGCTTTTAGACTCTCTTTGGTGTATAACGAAGTACTTACTGATGTATTGCGTAGGTTGGATGGCGAGGACAGCAGGCAGGCTTCTGGTGTGAACCGTGCGAAGCGCAAGCCAGTCATGCATGGATGGTGGAAAAGATGGCCCCATCAAGCGGATGAGAATCCCGAACGGACGCCGTGTCCTCTCTGCAGTAATCGTGCAAATTTTGAGCAGCGTCTCATATCGACGCTCGTGCAACAACTGCGTTCTGAAGAGATACGGCTCCTGTTCTCTCAATCTACGGGCTTGTGCCTACTGCACTTTGCGCAGGCCCGCCGTGAAGCCGAGGTCAATGATCCCGCGCT
>VBHI01000349.1 GCA_005881495.1 Chloroflexota bacterium | reverse complement strand
ATGTTGCGGGGACAACGCAAGGCATCAGCATTATTGATATCGGCCAACAAAAAGTTACCAGCACCTTTAACGTTGGGGGAGACCCCCATTCTGTGATGCTCAGTCCGGATGGGCGTTTTCTCTATGTCGCCCAACCGGCGTTAGGACGCGTGACCATGCTTGCCGCGCGGACGGGTGCAGCCATTTGCTCCACCAACCTCCCCGGTCAACCAGCGCTGCTGGCCTTGGACACAACCTCGGGTGCGATCTATGCTGCCGGCAATGGAGATAGCACTGTCAGCGCGATCGATCCCAGCGACTGCGCAATCAAACATACCTTTCAGGCGGGTAGTCCCGTCTATGGCCTGGCGGTAGCCCAGATTAGCTCAGGCACGTCCAGCAATAGCGACCAGCTCTGGGTCGCGACTACCAACGATGTGATCATCTTTGACACGTCTGGAACGCAGCTCAACACTATCCCTATTCCAGGTGGGCCGCAATACCTCTCTATTCCACAGGGTACCATGGCCTACGTCACAACACGCCAGGGAAGTGTTGACGCCATAGACATCGGCTCCCACAAAGTCTTTCCACTGATCAGCGGCGGTAAATACGGCCCGATGGATTATGACGCAATTACCGGCGATATCTTCGTACCTGACCAGCAGCACAATCAACTTGTTGTGCTCACTCCCCTCAGTTCGGGAGGTAATCCACTGCCACCCGAGCCTAATCATACCATTCATCTCGGAGTCGCACCCCAATCTGTGGCTATTACCAGCGACGGACAACTGGGCTTCATAGCGCTCAGCGGGGGAAACGTCGCCATGCTTGATGTGCCCGGGAAACAAATCGTCAATACGCTTTCCGTTGGTGGGAACCCGCACTTTATCATCACCGGCCTTTACCCGCCGCTCATTGGCACCACTCCGCAGCAGGCATCGATTTGGGGCACAGTCGTCAACATCGTGGCCTACTTCTTCGTCATCGTACTCTTCATCATACCTATCTTGATTTTCAGGAGGTATAGCCGGGTAAACACGAGCAGCGCGAAGAAGCAGTGAAGTTACTCTCGGGTTGTAATCTCTAAAATCTCGGGCGTCCTGGCAAGCATATAGGGCGCAACCAGCCAGGTCACTAGCTGGTGAAAGGCCAGACCATACAGTAACGCGGCAGGAATGGTAAAAACCCACACCCACTGTACCTGGAAGAACAGCGGAAGGAACAACGCCGCCAGCACCGGAGCCAGGATGACCAGTGACGCCCCCATCACCAGCAGCGACATCAGCCCACGCAGGCACCCAGCATTGCCAGACAAGGAACCTGTTGCCTGAGTCCCGCGCTGCATCCGGCGCACACGCTGTGGCAGGAAGACCGATGAAATGTTGCCACAGCCAATAACAACAGCTATACCTGCCAGGCCAACCGTCAGAATAGGAAGTACAAGATTCCAATTATGAGAGAGTCCCGCGCTTACCGGAACCAGGACGACCAATTCTACAATACCGATTACAGCCACAGCCAGGTTTTTTCCGAGCAGAATACGACGCGGAGCAATTGGGAATAAAAAGAGGGTTGTCAAGCTCTGTCTCTCCAGGCCCAGCGAGTTATAGGAAAGGCTAAAGACAGAGAAAAAGACCGCGAGCGGAGCAGTAAACGAAATCGTTCCCAGTGTGTATAAATATCCACCTGGATTGAGGAACGGACCGACCAGGAAGATGATAATGATGTAGAGCGACGACAACAGCGTGGCTTTTAATTGAGGATCACGCCAGAAGTACTTCCAATCTTTGACGGCAATAGCAAAGACCTGTGTCGAGCCGAGGCGCTCCAGGAGGCTTCCACTCGCTGCTTTGGGAGATACGACAGAGACGGTCGCAACCTCTCTCGCGGCTTTTTGCCGGCGAGCTCGAATAGTGCCACCCGCCTCTGGTGTGCGCAGGCTCCGTTCGAGGACAAGCGCCCACAGGTACAGTACCAGGACACATGTGACCAGCGAAAATCCCAGCCAGGCGACGCTCGCGCCCCAGTTACCCAACGCTGCTTGCTGAATGGCTTGTGCCGTCATTCCTGGAGGTGACCACTGGAGATAGAGCGAGAACCTTGCTCGTTCAATATTTGCAACGAAATCTCCTGTACCGATCCCTTGCAAGACGAGCTGCTGGAGAAGATAGCACGACATGGAAAAGAGTGCGATGAGAATAATGGTCAGGTCGCGAAAGCGACGACTTTGTAACGTACTCATCATCAGTGCCAGCACCAGCTGACTTATACCTACCACCTGTGCATAGAAGATGAGTACGGCCACAATCGTGAGCAACGTGACGGGCAATGAGATGGCCCAACCGGCGACTATCGCGATAAATATCAGCATCAGCCCAAACATGGGGATGTCCAGCAGCGTTGAGAAAAGCAGGCTGAGCATCAGTTCCGCGCGAGTAAGCGGGAAGAGGAGTAACTTGGAGACGTCCAGGCCCTCATTGACGGTAAATTCAAGCAGCGGCAGCACCATCCACATAAGGTAGACGCCTGTCAGCACAAAGAACAGAATTTCCGCGTTGGCTGGCGCGGGAAGGTAACGATAGGCGAAAAAGGTAGCAAGGGCAATGCCGCAGTACAAAGGGAGTCCAAAGACGATCATAAGAATGGTTGCGATGATACGAGACCTATCACGAGAAAAGCCGCGCAAAAAGAGCTTCCATCGCAACCAGAAAAGCCAGCGTACCTTATCAGGATGGATGACCAGCATAGAATTCTCTCTTTCCTATTCTAGCCAGCTCAGGTTGTGTTCCTCGCTGCGAGCACCAACAATGTTGAGGAAGAGGTCTTCCAATGTCGCATCCTTCTCCTCGCCGCTGGCACGCTCTCGTAATTCTTGTAACGTGCCCTCCGCTACCAGCGTTCCCTGATTTATGATACCCACCCGTGTACAGAGGCGCTCAACAACCTCCATAATATGCGAAGAGAAAAAGACGGTCGTACCGCGCCGGGTGAGTTCACGCAGAATATCACGTATAACGCGCGAACTGATGGGGTCGATGCCCTCAAACGGCTCGTCCAAGAAAATGACTTGCGGGTTATGAATAAGCGCGGCAGCCAGGGCGACCTTCTTGCGCATACCCACAGAATAATCGACGATCAGTTTATTCTCGTCGTCGGACAGCGTCAGCACCTGCAAGAGCTCTTCTGCCCTGTGCTTGATATCTGCCTGGGGCAAACCATACATGCGACCGGCAAAGAGGAGAAATTCCCGCCCACTCAACCGTTCATAGATATTTAGAAACTCAGGCAGCACCCCCATCAAGGCGCGTGCTTTGAGAGGGTCTTTCCACACATCGACGCCGCCAACCCAAACGGAGCCAGAGGTCGGACGTAACAGCCCGACCATCATCCTGATTGTTGTGCTTTTACCTGCTCCATTAGGGCCAAGAAAACCGTAGAACTCTCCACGCTCAACACTCAAGTTCAGATGGTTCACCGCCATTTTCTGGCCGAAAACCCGTACCAGGTCACGAGCCACAACTGCAGGAGCCATATTTTCCCCGCTTCCAGGAACAACCTGTACTGGCACCTGATTTGCCGCGCTTGATATATTTCTCTCGCCGGAAAATGCTGTCATACGCTCGCTACTTCCTTTTTTTATACCCTTTTGTATAACTATTTGCTATAACAGCATAGCACGGAGTGTTTCGTCCTGTGACACTCCGCAAGGGCGAAAGCCCTGCAGCTTCTGACACTCCTACGTAGTCGGTTTCCTGAGAAGATGTAGCGTGGCTACGACTCAAATGGAAGCCGTAGTTGGTGAGGAATATCCGACATGTGCTCATCCATCCTGAACAACACATCTTGAGCGGTGCCATGCTCGTTGCGATCTGCATGCCGGGCTTGAGGAAGAGATGGTTCCTCTTCACCTTTGGCGTCCTGGCAGACAACAACACCTGCAGATTTCTCTGCCCCCTCTACAAGCAGAGGAGTTGGAGGCTTTCCCTGGAGTGGGTTTTGATAGCGTTTCACCAAACGCTGACCGATGACCAGACTGGCATTGCGATCGGCATTGCCCTGCATGCCACACTGAGGACAGAGGACCAACGGGGCACCAGAGGTGTAGCCCTCTGCCGACTGCCCCTCTGTGTAGCGAGCCACCAAGCTATGGCAACGAGCACACTCTCGGCTGGTGTTTCGTGGGTTGACCCGACTGGTGAGAAGGCCTACAGCGAAGGCCTTGTACTTGGCGTACTTGAAGATGCGTCCCTTCATCCAGAAGGCCCGTTTGCTATTGCCTCGTCGGCTGTACTTGCCCTTCTTTGGCTTGAGATGGCCCAGGTGCTCAAAGACCAAGATCGTCGCGCCGTGCTGTTTGGCAAACTGCACAATGCGAGCACTCACCAGATGCGAGATGGACTCGTCCACGTTGTTGATCTTGCGCCAGAGGTCGGCATTGTCCTGTTCGCCTTCCGCGATCATGCCAGTCTTGCGTCGGTTGCGTGCGATCCGTCCGAACTGCTTCTTCCTAAAGCCGGATATCCGTCTGCCCCCTCCGATAAACGTGGTGGCGAGGATCGTACCTTCAACAGTTTGAATGGTGCACACTGCGAGATGTTCATGCAGATTGAGGTCTACGGCACACATCTTTGTTTGTGCCTGTGTGGTGATGTGTTTCTCGATGTTGCCAGGGCTAGCGAACTGCTTTTCAAGAGGCGTATGCAACCACCAGTGATCGCCGCGCCAAATAAGGGAAGGACTTCCCATCTCGACATCCTCAGGGAGTTCCCGTCCAGTGATGCGAACCTTGATCCAACTCCAACACGTCCCTGTCCACACTTTGAGCACAATGGACGATCTGGTCCGTTCCTTCCACTGACCTGCATACAACGTGGCAGACTTGTTCCATGAATGGGGTGGGACTGGTGGGCGCCCGGTGAATTTCTTCCCTTTTGCTTGCGCCTGCTCTTGACGCTTTTTCCACTTCCGCAGCAGTGAGTAGAAGGAACGGGCTGATCCAAGGGCGGCATGAATCGCTGCTCGACGAAACATGGCAGGAATATCCTCTCCGATCGCTTCTAGCGGCATGACTGGCGTGGGGTGCTTTTGTGTCGCATGGGTGAGCGTTTCAAGGATGGTGAGCGCTTCCTTGTTGGAGCAATCTAGGACTTTCTCATGAGCAGCGATGACCTCAAAATAGAAGGCGGCCACCTGGTTGAAGAGGTCTTTCGTTGCAGCAAACCAGGCGGCATGAGCAGGCTGATAGCCAAGCGATTGTCGAATGGTTTTGGTTGCCTTTGCCACGAGGACTGCTCCCCCCTTTCTGGCCGAAAACCCGTACCAGGTCACGAGCCACAACAGCAGGAGCCATATTTTCCCCACTTCCAGGAACAACCTGTACTGGCGCCTGATTTGCCGCGCTTGATATATTTCTCTCGCCGGGAAATGCTGTCATACGCTCGCCACTTCCTTTTTTATACCTTTTGTATAACTATTTGCTATAACAGCATAGCACGGAGTGTTTCGTCCTGTCAAGAAGCGCCCCCTCTTCAAAAGAAGGCAAAACGGGGCTGTATTTCATCGACGCTCAGGTGAGGAAGCTCAGAAGAAGGAGTAGAGACCTATTTGACAGCTTTCAGTCTTATCATGGTACTTTCGTGCCTGTACAGCCGGTGTATCCCGCTAATTCATCCACTCGCCTGGAGCATTGCTGCGCACGTGCACACCGCCATCGCGCTCTTTAATAATCCTGGCATCCTGCGCCATTCTGGCACGTATCTCCGCGGCGGAGGTTCGATGCCAGTACCCTGCCGGAAATAGCCCGATACCTATGGCGAAAGCTGCCCCCATTTCAGCCTGGTTAAAGGGCAAATGCGGAGGGAGATGAAAAGGGACAGTATGAATTATTCCCAGGAGAAGCATAAGCGTAAACAGAAATATCGATAGCTCAATGAAGCCTACCAACAGATAAGATGCTACTTCAATCATACGCTTTTTACGAAAGATATACGCAAAAACAACATTTAGTAGACACAAGAACCCCGTAATGCCCAGGGCCAGCGGGAAAATAATGCTATTCAAGTTTGAATGCCTCCACCAGATCGCCCGTAAGGGACCTGTCCATTTCAGTGATTGGTCAGTTGCAGATTTGAGAAAGCCACCTCGGTACCCTTCAGATTCACCAACATGCCTATCTGACCGCTTTGAATCGAATTATCCTTAGCCGATCCTACTTTTTTCCCGTTTACCCAAAAGGTAAAGTGCTTGCCATTTACCGCTACTTTGATCGTGTTCGTATTTGCGGCGCCCTGCCCCTGGTGAAATTCACGACCGAATGGATGTTGCCAGATTGTGGAATAGGGAGATTGTCCTTTACTACTATCATACTTCAAGAACTGGTATACACCCCCTTTATTATTCACGATCTCAAAGCTATAAAATGTAATCACCGTCTTGCCATTCCTGGCCTGCGAGTTTAGGAAGATGATTATCCCAAAAGAGTTGTTAATTGAGCCATCATCCCCTTTTATCTCCTGCATAGTCAAGGTATATGCCAGCGGCCTGTTCAGAAAAATGCCTGGGAGAAGCGCTGGAGCACTATGATTGGCGTCATTATCCATCACATGATAGGCACCATCCTTGAAAATGTAGGTATGATGGCTAGTTTGAGCGATGGGCCAGTTATGGATATTCTGCTGCAGTGGATCAGTCAGGATGTAGTTTGCATTGGCAGTTGCCGTGGCCTGGACTGCCGCGATTGCCTGCCAGTCGGGATGCAATTTTTCAGTGAGTACACTTGTTTTTGACGTCACCGTTGGATGCGTATGCAAAAACCAGAAAAGACCCAAACTGGTCAATACCAGCAAAACAAGCAAGGGTACCGCGGCCTTCTTAAGTAGCTTCTTGTAATCGCGCCCTGGGGTATTCCCTTTAGTAGTGCCATTTGACTCTTTGGACGGTTCCGCGCTCGGTAACACCGGCAATAAGCCAGTGACATAGCTTCCAGGCTGGCCAGCGACAGGCACCTGAACTACTTTTACAGGTTCCGTCAACTTGACAGTGCTTTTGGCTCCCATTTTGCCGCCAGGGATCATCAGCGCCCCTGTAGTCGCAAAAGCGTCAGCCTCCTTGGTTGTATTCATGACAGACGCTCTTCCCTCTTCCTCTTGCGCGGCTTTCTGCCAGACTGGATCGAAAAGCCCGCGTTTCCTCGGTACAAGGAGAGGCGAAGTAAGAGTAGTGCCAGGGCTAGCAATCCTGTTAGACTGACTCTCCGAGAGCGAACCTGCTGAAGTTAAGGCGATACGGAATGCACTGGCTAAATCCCGGACGTCGGCATGCCGATCAAGTGGACGTTTGGCCAGGGCCTGTAGTATTACTTGTTCCGCTGCCTGAGGTAAATCTTCGCGTAGAAGCCGAGGTGAAGGAGGAGCCGTCTGTACATGTTGCGTTGCAATCTGCAGTGGTGTCCCTTGAAATGGTGTCTGGCCTGTCGCCATCTGATAGAGCATAACCCCCAGGGAATACAGGTCTGCCCGCATATCTACTACATCTCCCATCACCTGTTCTGGGGCCATATAGTTGAGCAAACCAACGGCTGTTCCTGCCATCAGCAGGCGCATCCGTGATATCTGACTTTCAGTAACAATCTTCACCAGTCCGAAATCGGTCAAGAACAGGCGGTCATCAGCGGACATCAATACATTATCTGGCTTGAGGTCCAGGTGGAGCACTCCTTGTTTATGTGCGTAATCCAGAGCTGCTGCCATCTGGTCAAGGTAATTGACAATCTTTGAAAGTTGTAGTGGTTCCTCTTGCTCTAGAGTGCGCTGTAGTGTTCCGCCGCTGATATAGGGCATCACAAGGTAGGCTAATCCATCGTACTTCCCGAAATCAAACACCGGGAGAATATTCTGGTGCTCCAGTGAGGAAATACCATTGATCTCCTTGCGGAATCTTTCCAGAAATGCCGCCCGCTGGCTGGACGTCTGCGTTGCTGCCGGGGACAACACTTTCACCGCAACTTGCGGATCAGCAGGCGATTGCTGAGCCAGGAATACAATACCCAGCTCTCCCTGGCCGAGAACTTTCTGGAGTGTAACGTTTCCTAAAGCCGTACCTATTAATGCTTGTGCCTGAATCACAGGTGTACCTCTACTCCTCAGTTACGCGTAATCAACATGTTCATGTAGGCTACTTCGGTTCCCTTTAGATTTACCAACATTCCCATGCTGCCGCTTTTGAGAGAGCTATCATGAAAGGTCTTGACCAACTTCCCATTGATAGTAAAGCTAAAAGTCGAACCATTCTGATAGATTCTAAAGGTGTTCGTCTTACCTGGCCCCTGACCCTGGTGATACTCGCTGCCAAAGGGTTGCGACCAGAGCTGTGTCCAATATTTAGTGGGGCTACTCTGGCTATCATCGTACTTATAGAACCTGTATTCTCCACCTTTGATATTGAGCACTTCGAAGCTATAGAAATTGGTAACGGTCTTTCCGCCTTTATTTTGCTGGTTAAAGCGAATGATCATACCAAAGGAGTTATTGTTTGAGGTGTCATCCCCTTTTACCTCCCACATCGTCAATGTGTAGGCATTAGGGACAGTAAAATTTTGTTGTGGTAAAACCACGGCAACGGCATTGCCCTCGGTATTTAAGATATGATAGGCTCCGCCACGAAAGAACTCATTTTTGCCCGTAGGCAGGTTGTGGATATTCTGGCTCAACGGATCCGCAAGAATCTGATTTGCGAAAACTGTAGCCTGCACTTGAGCAGTAGCTGTAGCCATTACGTTCGGCGTTGCCGAAACACCAGTCCTGGCAGTTGTTACGGTTTGACCCTGGTGGAGATGAGCAAACCAGAAAAATGCTCCCGTACCAGATATTAACAAGAACGCCAGGGCTGCAAGCGCGATGACGAGCGCGGTTTTTTTCCGATCGTACTTCTTTTTCTTACCAGTTTCTCCAGCTTCCTGGGTCTGAGGAACAACCGGCAATAAACCTGTGACATAACGTCCAGGCTGACCGACAACAGGCATCTGCACCACCTTGACAGGCCCAGTCAGTTTCACCGTGCTGCCCGTTCCCTGTTCACCTGCCGGCACCATGAGCGACCCGGTTGTATTGAACATAGGAGATACTTGCGTCGCGCCCATCGGTATGGCGGCAGGCTGTGCTCCGGTCGTCTTAGGTAATGTACCGGTAGCAGCCGATAACTTACCTGTTCCCCCCAGGATAATGGGTGAAGGAGAAGGTTGCGTTCCCGCCACTTTCGGAAACATACCTGTACGAGAAAGAAGCCCCGTTGAATGAGCAGGCTCAGCACTCGCCGCAGGCAAAACGCCTGTTGGCTTTCCTTCTCCCAGATCTTTCACGGCCAGGGGTGCCGGCGCCGTTCCAGTTGTTCCTTTTTGCCAGACCGGATCAAAAAGGCCGCGCGGCGCGTAATGTCGCGCAGATGTGGAGGAACCCATAGAAGGTGCGGCTGATGGGGCATTACCGAGCAGTACTCCAGCGCCATTTAAAGAGGCACGGAAAGCTCCGGCAAATTCGCGCCCTGAAGCATAGCGATCATCTGGCCGCTTTGCCATTGCCCGCAGGAGCACCTTTTCTGCCGCGACCGGGAGGTCTGGGCGCAGTAACCCTGGCGAGGGAGGTGGAGATTGCAATTGCTGCGCGGCAATCTGCATTGGTGTCTCACCCTGGAAAGGAGTCGTCCCGGTGAGCATCTGATAGAGTATGACACCAAGGGAATACAAATCCGAACGGCCATCCACCGTATTACCAACGACCTGTTCGGGCGCCATGTAGTCCGGTGTCCCCACCGGAGCGCCAGCCCCGGTCAAACGAAGTTGCTGCGTTTGCCCCTCTGCGATGATTTTCACCAGGCCAAAATCGGTCAGCAATAAGCGTCCCTCGAGGGTCATCAAAATATTAGCAGGCTTGATGTCACGATGAATGACACCGCGCTCGTGAGCAAAATCTAACGCAGCGGCCACCTGTTCCAGGTAATTCAATGCTTTCGGTAATGGCAGTTGTCCTTCATGCTCCATAACATCGCGCAGCGTCCCGCCACTGATATACGGCACTACCAGGTAGGCAAACCCATCGCGCTCGCCATATTCATGCACATGTAGAATATTTGGATGCTCCAATGAGGCGGCGGCATCGGTCTCTCGGCGGAACCGCTCCAGGAAGGCTGCCCGTTGATGGGAAGTCAGCGATGCCGATGGCAATAATACTTTCACCGCTACCTGTCGACGAGGGCGCGACTGTTGTGCCAAATAGACGGCTCCCATGCCTCCTTGACCAATAACTTCCTGGAGTTTACAGGTCCCTAGCATCTTACCAATCAATGCTTCTGCATTCATCAAGCTCTACCTCTTCTTGTTTTTGGAGTTCTCTCTCTTCCCACTGACCGCCCAAACCCTTTTGTAATATAACCTTACACATCTACATCTTATTCAACTTGTGCAAATCTGACAATCCATCAGGCTTGAGAACATGACCATAGTACCTTGAAATACCACAGCATGATACACGACAGACGAAAAAGTATGCACTACTACAGCACCACTGCAATAAACGAGAAAATCTGCCAAATGTAGGGAATGCACGTGGCGCCTACTTGATCGCGCTTATGAAAAGAGGGACATTGTATTCAAGAATGCAAATCATTGCACCCCTATCCGAGGGTATCTAGATTATCTGCATCTTCCTCGGCATCCAGGGGAACAAGCTCATCACCGATACGGATCGCCATTGACGGAACCGTGCGGCTCTGGATAATGATGCCGTGCAGTAACGAGGAGGCAGCTTGCGCCAAGAGCGGGCGGAGACGCTCAATACGCTCTCGCTGTATCAACAATTGTTCGATACGACTTTTGGCGTGAGCAGCCGCAGAACGCTCACTGGTCACGCCCTCTGTTAGCACCGGTGAGGCCTGCTCCCAAACGTCCCGCGCGTCGAGTACCTGGCCAACGGCAGATTGCACCTGCTGTATGAGATCAATGGTTTGATTCAACAACATCAAGAGATCACCCTCGGCCAGGTCGATGCGCCGGAGCAGGCCACCGAGCGACATGCCGCGCGACCATGCTAAAGCCACACCGTGAAAATCAGGCACAATGCCGGGGGTAAACATAATATTGGCACGCTCTTCAATACCGTGAACATGCTGCTCTATCCGCCATAACTCGCCGCGTACCCGCTTGGAGTTGGCGTTGAGCACATCGCGATTATTCAGGCGGCGTTCATTATCAAACGAAAACCAGCTACAGACTTCAGCCAGTTCGCCTGCTGTCAATTCATCGAGTGCTCCAAGCATGATTAGCTCAATAATCAGGACGCCGGAGGGATGGAAGATACCGCGCAAAAGACGCCCTTTGACCGTCAATGTATCATCCGAGCCAATGTAGCCAAGGGTACGCAGTGCAAAAATGGTACCATCGAGTTCCGCCGCTCCCGCACGACTCAGTGGATATGCTCCAATTGAGCGGCGCCTGCGCTCTAAAGCCTGGGTCGCCCCTTCAACCGCTTTAGCACGCTTCTTATTTATTTTCTGTTTGTTTGTATGGTAGCGCATTTCCAGCTAGGTGCTGGACATCGCCGGGGCGCCAGAGATTGAGCACAGAGTTATAGCGTATAATGAATGAGCTGGTCACCGGCAGGAGTTCAGCGGTGATGCGTTGGAAAGAGGTTTCAAACGGCTCCCACGGTGAGTAGGGAATGATGGCCGCACCACGTACATCCATACCGCGCCTGCCAGCACGCCCCGTCAATTGGCGATACTCGTTGGGCGTCAGCAAACGCATCTCCTGCCCATCAAACTTGCTCAGACTTCCCACCACAACGGAACGCGCAGGCATATTCACCCCCAGGGCGAGCGTATCTGTCGCGAAAACCGCGCGCAGGTGCCCCCTGGCAAAGAGCGTCTCTACCAGTACCTTCAAGCCCGGCAATAAGCCGGCGTGATGAAAGGCCAGGCCACGTGGGAGAAGTTCAGTCAAGGAATAGACCTGTTGGAGGTTGCGATCTTCTTTCGGCAATTGCTCAAGCCAGATGCCAATCTCCGCTTTGATAAGCTCCTGTTCTTCCTCTGAGGTGAAAAGATGCAGAGCGGCACTCATTGCCGCCTCCTCAACGACTCTTCTTCCCGGCAGGAAATAAAGGCAGGGCAACAGGTCGGCCTCGCGCAAGACCGTGAGTATCTCTCCTGGCTCAGGCGCCTTGCGCTGCGGAGGGCGCTTCACTTTCTGCTTCTCGTCGCTCGACCATACTGTCGTGGTTTGCTCGCCCCAAAATTCATTTTCTTCTTCCTCGTCATCCTCACCGTACATATTGGCCCGATTGCGTCCCATCATTTGCGCCAGTTTGGCTTCACCGCCAATATCAGGAAAGTGTTCGACACGATTCGACTCAGCGTCCTGCACGAGGTGTAGTTTATTATCGAGAAAGTAATAGTGCTCCAGGGGGACCGCGCGTTGCTCATGCACCACTAGCGAGATAGGACGATGTACGCGGCTGATCCAGTTAGCCAGGTCGTCAGCATTGCTGACGGTGGCAGAGAGGCCAACCAGTTGAACATGCGGAGGGGAACAAATTATGGCCTCTTCCCAGACAGGCCCGCGACCAACATCGCTCAGGTAGTGCAGCTCATCAAAGATAACAAAGCCTACACCAGCGAGCGAAGATGGGGTAGGGTTCTCAAGGTCCGTAAAGCGCTCTCCGCCTTCTTCGAGAAGCATATTGCGGTACACTTCGGTCGTCATAATAACGACCGAGGCACGGCTATGTTCAACAATATCACCTGTCACCAGGCCGACAGTATCAACACCGTACACGTCGCGCAGGTCACGATATTTCTGATTGGAGAGTGCTTTGAGGGGTGTAGTATAAATGACACGTTGATTGCGCTGTTGTGCAAGCCAGATGGCAAACTCCGCAACGAGCGTTTTTCCTGTTCCTGTCGGTGCTGCTACTACGACCGATTGCCCTTGCGCGAGTTCAGTAATGGCCTCTACTTGAAATGAATCGAAAGGAAACGGATAACGTGCTACAAACGTTTGAATACCCGCCAGGGTCTCGCTCCCTGCCTCCACTTGTTTGTCCATAACCTCTTCTTTTGTATTGTACAGTATGTTTACTGTTCCATTGTAACATGTCTAGCAAGCTGGAACAAGCATCCGTATTCAGCCCCAACTCTTTTTGCCCTCTTCCCTCATTGCATTCCACGCATTACAATGATGTTAGAGAGATTACATAGTATGCCTAAACCAGGAGAATATATATGCACATCGTTAGCGTTGACGAAATGCGCTTATTGGAAACACGGGCAGCAGAAGAGTATGGTTTGACATCTCCAATATTGATGGAGAACGCGGGGAAAAGTGCCGCCGAAATACTGGCGCGCTACATTGCCGAAAAAGACAGTCAACATCGCTCGATCGATACGATCGAGTTTCTGGTACTTGTCGGCCCCGGCAACAATGGCGGGGACGGCATGGTGATGGCTCGCTACCTGGCGCAATGGGGGGGGCACATCTCCAGCTTTCGCTGGAGAGAACAGCAACTAACGATCCACGGAGAGCCGGTCGCGGCTGGAGATGTACCTACAAGGCTGGAAGAGGTCGTCAAGCGGTGCGATTACGTTCTGGATGCACTGCTAGGGACGGGACGCTCGCGTCCACTGCCTGATAGTATGCGTTCACTGCTGGGACGCGTTGGCCAGGAGCGCCAGAAGCGAGATACATTGCGCATTATCGCGGTGGATCTGCCAACGGGCATGAACGCCGATACTGGTGAGGTAGACCCTGGCACAATAGCTGGAGACATCACCATCACCCTGGCCTGCCCCAAACAGGGCTTCTTCTTTTTCCCAGGACGAGATTACATGGGTGAGCTCTATGTCGGCGACATCGGCCTTCCAGCCGAGTTGGAGAGCAATCTTCACAGCGAGATGTTGACAGCTGAACTCATATACACGCTCTTGCCACATCGTCCATTGAACAGCAATAAAGGAACTTTTGGCAAAGTGATGCTGTATTGTGGCTCACCGCCCTATCCCGGCTCGGCCTTTCTCGCGGGGAATGCCGCGGGACGCAGCGGTGCAGGGCTGGTGACGCTGGCCGTAACGCAGCAAATGTTACCGATCTACGCCAGCGCATTTCATGAAGGTACATTTTCATTGCTGCCTGAGGAGGCCGCGGGAAGTTTTGAGCGAGCATCTAGTATCATGAAGAGCCTGGAGGGGTACCGCGCGCTGCTGATTGGTCCCGGCCTGGGACAATCTCCCTATACGCGCGAAGTGATCCTGGAACTGTTGGAGTCTTTGCGCGCGCTGCCAGATGAGGAGCGGCCGCAACTGGTTATCGACGCGGACGGCCTGAATAATCTCTCAGCCCTGGAACTCTGGTGGACGCTGCTGCCCAAAGGCACAGTGATTACACCACACCCCGGCGAGATGGGGCGTCTCTGCCACGGCCTGAAGGTCTCGGGGGGGGAGATTGATCGCCTGGAACTGGCACGCCGAAAGGCTGAACAGTGGCAGGTGACACTTGTGCTCAAAGGCGCCTGTACGATTATTATTGAGCCGGGCGGTCGCACGCGCATAAATTGGCAAGCCAACCCCGCGCTGGCCAGTGCCGGCACGGGAGATGTGCTGGCGGGAATGATAGCGGGTCTGCTAGCACAACGAGTGCGACCCTTCGATGCCGCAAGTGCAGCTGTCTACCTGCACACGGCAGCTTCCGAACTGGTCAGCGCCGAAATCGGTGAAACGGGTTTGTTGGCCTCAGATTTGTTGGCGCAGATTCCCCGCGCCATCAGCAAATTGCGAGCAGGCGGGAACCCCGATGAGTAATTAGTAAGATTGCCTGGGAGGATGTAAATATAGGCAATCAATCACATAACGAAAGGGCGTATCGTGCGACAGAGCCTCGATACGCCTTTTGTTTTCCTTGCTTATCAATCAACAATTACTCAGAAGTTGTGCTTGCAGATTCGCCAACGACATTGACGGTGATTTTCGGCTGCAGTTTCTGTGCCACCTTGACCGGAACGGTAAAAGTACCGGTGGAGCGAATAGGTTCAGGGAGATCGATCAAGCGGCGATCAATCACGATGCCCTCGGCATCACGCAGGCCAGTAGCAATATCCTGGCTGGTAATTGAGCCATAGAGGCGGCCCTGACTACCAACGCGCGCTTTGAATGTGAGTGAAACCTGGCCCAGGCGCTCCGCCTGTTGTCGATTCTGTTCCGCCTGTTTCTCAAGTTTGCGCTGTTCCGCGGCGATACGCTGCTGGCGGTTTGCGATTAGCGAAGGGGTTGCGCCTGCCGCGAGTTGGCGTGGCAACAGATAATTGCGGGCGTAGCCATTCGACACGTCCTTTAAGTCCCCAGCCTTCCCCAGGCCATCTACATCTTGTAATAGAATTACTTTCATTCTTAGTGAAGCTCCTCATATAGAGGGAACGGAAAATACCGTCTTCCTCATCACGCATTATTTCGGCACTTAGTATACACCTTGCCTTAGTCTCACGCAAGTTTTTGCAGTTTTCCTGTTTTCCTTCAGGTGTTGCCACCTCTTCTCTCCTCCTCTATAATGAAGTCGATTATTATATTTCAGATTAAAGAGCAAAGGACTCATAAATGATTATCGAAGGAACCTATACACTGCAAGCGCCACCAGAAGCTGTGGGGCGGTGCTTGATGGATGAGCAGGTGCTACGGCGAGCGATACCTGGCGTAGAACGCCTTGAGAAGCTTGACGAGCGGAGTATGAGAATAGCAGTACATATCGACCAGGAGCCACCACTGAGGTCATTCAATGGGAAAATCACGGTCACTGAACAGCAGTACCTTTACTCTTACGCTCTCGCTTACGAAGGTGAAGGAACGCAAACACCCTACAGGGGTGAAGGAGTTGTTCATCTGAGTGGACAGGGCGAAAATACCGTTGTTGCCTACAAAGGGACGCTCAATGCCGGTAAAACCCGCTCATTACAGCACCCGGCGCTGGTAAAAGGAACGGCGAAGCACCTGCTCCAGCAATTTTTCACTGCGCTAGCGGAAATCCTACGCACTACCCAGCCTGCATCTCCCGTATCTCCCGCATACGTCGATATGGTTGAGTATCTTCAAGATACAACCACCTTCGAACAGCCGGGCGAACCAATGATCCTCCACCCTTCTGCCGCCCGGCCAACACTGCTTCATTCGCTGGTACACAGGCTGGGATTGGGCGAAAGTGATCCTCTTCTGGAAGAATTATGGGTTAACCGGCTGAAACTTTGGGGTACAATCGTGGGCTTTTTATTGCTGGTCTGGATTGGCACCCGCTTGCCTCGCAGAGTGAGCCACTAATTACTATCACCCATCATGGCGCGCAAGCGAGCTTTCCAATCGTTGTCATCATCGGAACCGCTAGTCTCACCAATTGTCCAGCGACGCGCTCCATCGACGATTTTGGAAGGAGGCGCCGGCGCGCGAGTCTCTTTGCCACTGAGATTACGCAGCGCCGTTTGCGCCGCTTTCCGCACATCTTGCACGGAGTCTTGCAGCAGCGGCTGAATTAGCGCCTGGGCTTCCTGCACCCCGAGCCGCCCCAGGGCTCTTACACTGGCAGCGCGCTCATCCGCAGCAGGAGCTTGCAGGAGAGGTTCGATATCTTGTGCAAGTTCGGTCAAGGACAGGTCAGCAATGAGACGCAACAGGCGGCTGCGGTGTATTGGATGAGTCAATGACGCCAGCGCAGCACGGCAATCGGCGGCTACCTGACTATCATCCAGGATAATCCCACTGGCCTTCGCATCCGCTAAAGCGGCATCGGCTGACACGTTCAACGTACCTTGCAGGAAAGGTTCAATCCAGGAGGCTACCGGCTCTACGGCGTTCGTATACTCATGCAACTTCAATGCCCATACGTAATATTCCTTCAGCCAGGAGTACAGCGCCAGGGTCATTTCCGCGTCTCGCGCGGCATAAGCGACCATCGCTGGAGGTAAAGGACGGCGCGTCCAATCCGTGCGCTGCAGACTTTTATCCAGGCGGGCATTGAAGGCGCGCCGCAACATAGCCGCAAGCGACGATTCATGTTGGCCGAAGATTGAACGGCTCGCGGCTTCCAGGTCAATATAATGGGCGACAACAAGGCCTCGTTCCGCCATGACGCGCATATCAGCCCCCGCGCCATGCAGTAGAACAATGATGTTGGGATTGGTAACCACATCCGCCAGAGGCGAAAGATCATTCAAGCGCAGGGTATCTACGACGTAGCAGTAGCGATCGACGGCAAGTTGCAAGAGCGCGAGACGATGCGAAGGGGTTTGCGTATCTCCTTGTATATGGGACCGAACCTGCGTAAACTCCGCATCGACGGCGACAACCGGCGCCAGCTTGAGTACGGTGACAGCCTGCAGCAACTGCTCGGGACGGTCAACCCAGGTGCGGGTTGTCTTTTCTGGAAGGTGACCAGGTGGAGGGGTTATACCGAAATAACCGGGCTGTACATGATCTTCCTCCTGGTGGGATAGGTTGTCGCTCAATAACGCCGCCATTCTACATGTCGTTAGATTCATGGTTTCAGTAAACTGTACTACCAACTATAGCAGATTTTCGCGCAAACGTATAGTGCTTATCATACCTCAACAGCTTGCCACAACAGCACAGGTAAAACTTGTATGTACTTCACCGCTATGCTACACTAATGCAAGAACAAAACTACATTTGCTTAGCAATAGGAAAGACAGTCATATGGCACAAAACACACCGATTACAGTTGCCCGTGGAGATGGTATCGGTCCAGAAATCATGGATGCTACCCTGCATATCATCAAAGAGGCGGGAGCTCGCATAACAATCGAAGAGGTCGAAGTAGGCGAAAAGGTCTATCTTCGAGGGATCAAAGCTGGCATCGAAACCAGCGCCTGGGAATCGCTCCGCCGTACCAAGGTGTTCCTTAAAGCACCCATTACCACGCCACAGGGCGGAGGCTACAAAAGCCTCAATGTTACCACACGCACAGCTTTTGGACTCTATGCCAACGTGCGCCCCTGCATTGCCTACTACCCCTTTGTGGAGACCAAGCATCCCACCATGGATGTGGTGATCATCCGTGAAAATGAAGAAGACCTCTACACCGGCATCGAATACCGCCAGACGCACGATATGATGGAGAGTCTGAAGCTCATCAGTCGTTCTGGTAGCGAAAAAATCGTGCGCTACGCCTTCGAGTACGCCAGCAGTCACAATCGTACGAAAGTAACTTGCTTCATAAAAGACAATATCATGAAGCTGACCGATGGCCTCTTCCACCGCGTTTTTAACGAGATCGCAATGGAGTATCCTGACATTGTCAATGAGACCTGGATCGTCGATATCGGCTCGGCCAAGCTCGCGGATACGCCCGAAGCATTTGATGTGATCGTCTTACCCAACCTGTACGGCGATATTCTCTCTGATGTGGCGGCACAGATAGCCGGTTCAGTCGGATTAGCAGGTTCGGCCAATATCGGCGATCATTGCGCAATGTTTGAAGCAATCCATGGCTCCGCGCCTCGTCGTGCAGGCCAGAACGTTGCCAACCCTTCGGGCCTCTTGCTTGGCGCAGTGATGATGCTGGTGCACATCAATCAGCCTGATGTCGCCACGCTCGTGCACAACGCATGGTTGCGCACGCTCGAAGATGGTTTTCATACCTATGACATCTATACCGAGGGGGTCAGTAAGCAAAAAGTCGGCACGAAAGAGTTTGCCAACGCCATCATTGCCCGCCTCGGTCAAGAGCCACAGGTCCTCAAAGTAGTCAAATACACCACCGGTCCAACACACATCTCTCATGAGCATGCGACGATCACCCAAAAACCCGAGCAGAAGGACCTGGTAGGCGTCGATGTGTTCCTGGAGTGGCACGATGGTACTCCCGAGCACTTAGGAAAAGTACTGCAACAAACCAATGGCGATGGCCTTGAATTGACGATGATCACCAATCGTGGCGCAAAAGTCTGGCCGGGTGGTTTGCCTGAAACCTTTTGCACCGATCACTGGCGCTGCCGTTTTATGTCGCCCGATAAAGGCAATACTATTATGCACACACAGATCATCGCGCTCCTTAAACACGTTCACGAGCAAGGCTTTGACTTCATTAAGACAGAGAACCTCTATAACTTCGATGGGAAGATCGGGTATTCTCTGGGGCAAGGAGAGTAAAGGGTTGTGTAGAAATGAGAATTGACGAAATCCTGGCCTATAATGAGGGTTTTGTACAGCGAACACACTTACCTGTCATTGGACATGCACCACGCAAACAAATGGCGGTGGTCACCTGCATGGATTGTCGATTGGTGCAGGCACTTGAACAGGCGCTAGGATTGGAGCGTGGTGATGTCGTGGAATTGCGCACCGCCGGCGCTACTATCTCCCAGATTGAGCGAGAGGGCGCTGCGAATGATCTCATCCGCTCGTTAGCAAGTGGCATTTACCTGTTGGGCGTGCGAGAAGTCGCGGTCATTGGCCATACACAGTGTGGACTGGCACACGCAGATGCGACAACGTTGACCGCCTCGATGCAGGCGTTGGGGATCGATCCTCAGAAGTTGATCGAGGAAGAGAGACTGGGCGATATACAGGGCCTGTTACGCTGGCTCGGCGCCTTTAACGATGTCCATATAAATGTACGCGAAGTCGTGAATGTTATTCGTAAGAGTCCTTTTCTACCAAAGGTTCACGTGCACGGCCTGGTGATTGATGTCATCACAGGGAAGCTGGAGATGGTGGATAGAGGATGAAAGTTCTAGTAGCAGGACGATTGTTGCTGCAATCATGCAATCATCCTGCTGCCATAACCTGGCCCGCCAACAATCCTGGAAACACAACGTCATGAACGCACGTAAACTGAATATTTTCTTCTCTCACCTCTCATCCTTCCTCCTCCTTTTTATAGTGGCCTTCTTTTCTACCGCCTGCGCAACCGGCGGAGTGACGGCGTCCCCTCCGGCAGCACATCCTGAAGCGGCAGCGACGCAGCCGTCTGTGGTAGTGCACATCCCTGCCGGGCCAATCACCTACGTTGCTTTAGGGGCCTCAGACGCGGTTGGCGTTGGCAGCAATCAACCGGGATCGCAAGGATACGTTCCCCTGGTGGCAGCACACCTGCCGAAGGGATCACACATGATAAACCTGGGCATTAGCGGGGAACGCCTGCACAATGCCCTCTCCGAAGAATTGCCCATAGCGCTCTCGACGTCCCCTGAGCTGGTCACCGTCTGGCTTGTCGCCAATGATTTCGTGGGCGGCGTCCCATATAACGCGTATATGCACGACCTGAACATACTGCTTGGAGATTTACATGCAAATACCCATGCCAGCCTGGTGATGGCGAACTTACCGGACCTGACTCAACTGCCCGCTTTTGCCAACCTGGCGCCCGCGCAAAAGGCACAGATGCTTGTGCAAATTACGCGTTGGAATGCAGGTATTGCGATAACTGCTGCCCACTATGGTGTAAAGCTGGTGGATCTTTTCAGCCATGGCAGCCAGCTAACGACCCACCCCGAATATATCAGCGGCGATGGCTTTCACCCCAGCCCCGCGGGCTATGTTCAGCTAGCCAACATTTTCTGGCTGGCAATCAAGGGATAACAGAATCAAGTAGGGCTATTTGGCGGCCTTGTCGCCAAATAGCCCTACTTGATTCAGCGGCCAATCATTTTGACAAATGGTACCATTTTCTTAGCCAGGAGTTACCCGAGTGTGTCATTTCGTTTCAAGTAGTATAGGTGTGTGTTTTTTACTCGAAAGAAAGGTGCTACTTGAAACCACTAACTGCTGCCCGTTGGGCACTTGCTATCTGTTTACTGCCAGCCATTGTAATGATCTGTGTCACAGCTCCATCACTTGTCACTCATGCCGCAGACAATATGGACTGTACACTGATAGTTCCACCTAACCCATTATCTGCTCAGGGTCTAGCTACGCCTTACCAGCTACAAGCTACCAATGCAAACAATGGACAATGCAATGAGCAGAACCCTAACCAGTCTGTCTTTGTGCAGGCAACTATCTTAGACCCTGCTAATGGTAAAATATCGGTATACAGCCCATTGGTCATAGATGCTGGGACACAACCGCTGGTGATGCCAACTGCCCCTCAGTTACCTGCTAATGCGGTTGTGGGAATTTGGGGCGGTGGCAATGACAACAACACCACACTTCAGGGAACTGGCAATAGCTTAAACCAGGGCAATTGTGTGAACGGTGCAAAGAACTCAGTCTTTGGGCAGTTCTGGTACTGCAATGCGCCTGCATTCTTCGAAGCCGCAAAGCAGGCCAATGTACAGTTACCAGCTTTAGGGATGGCTAATGATGGCGCGACCTGTCCTACGGTACGTGACTTCAGCGTTGTTGACCAGGATCAAAGCGATAACGTACAAACAACATACCTGGTCAATAATAACGGTCAGACAGCACAGAATACGGCTGCTAACCGTGCTGCGAATGCTGGCGCGGCTGTGCTCAAGAACCCAAGCGACAACCGGCTCCTCACGAACTTTATTGATCCTGCTCTTGGTTGTAAACCAGCAATGGCCCCTGACCTTGCAGATAATGGCAACCCTGTACCAGCCCTGGCACTAGATGAACTACAGGCAGCAGCTTTTCAACAGTCGCCAGTAGCACTCGTTCCCGTTGGCGACCCGATGGTACAGATCAACGGGAACAGTAGTGTTTTTAAGGACATCCTCTATCGCATGGGTGTTGACCAGATGCCTGGAATCAACCTGAGCACAAAGCAATATTGCATGAACTTGAACAATGTACAACCAACCAGGCTGGCAAAAGATGCAAATATGCTTGCTGCATTCAACTCGCCACTACCGAACGCGACAAACTTGTTAACCTTCATGGGAGGCCGCTTCACCGCATCGTTCCAAATTCTGAACTGCCAGAACTTGACTGGCATGGCAAGTCGTGTCACGGCTTTGACAAATGACCAAGGCGTGACAAATGCGGTAATGGTTGACGGGAAAGCAATTCCGCAATAGGCCCAGCGTTAAGATAGCGGTCCTCTAGGCGCAAAGTAGATAAGTGCGGTCCAGTTTGGTCTTTTGGGGATGCTGACATGCTTCAGTTATCGGCACAGTTTTTGACGGGATACAGTGGTCAACTGTGCCGATAACCCCCACAGAGGCGGGGAAACTCAACCGATAAGAAGAGTTTTCGGCTCAGTCTGACACATCTCGCCAGGCTACGATCTGTGTGAGAAGCATGACTCCCAAAAATTGTGCCGCACTTATCTACTTTGCGGCTATGAGGCTTCTTCCTCATCCTTCTGTATGATCCTGGACAGTGCTTCATACAGTGGACTTAATGTACTGGCTGGTGTTATGGACAAGCCCCATAATGGATAACATCGGGTTCACCCCAGAGGGAGCGGGGAAAAGGCTACCATCACAGACAAAAAGGCCTTTCACGCCGTGTACTTCACCATTTTCATTGGTCACCGAGTTTTTAGGGTCGGCTCCCATGCGACATGTGCCCATCTGGTGAGCACTGAACATCATCACACGATTGACGCCCATTCCGTGCCGCTCCAATTGGCGGTTAAACTCGCGGAACTGTTGCTCTGTGACCACGCCATTCTCTGGCCGATCCAGGCGTGTGCGTTTGTTATGCAATGAGTTGATTGCTGTGGCTTCGGCTGCAAAGTGGATACGCGCAGCCTGGCGCAAGCCGTGTAACAGGTGGTGGCGATCATAGACCGAAACCACATAATCAATGACAGGCTCACCATAACGATCAACGGTAACGGTCCCCTCACCTTTGTCACGAGTCAAAACAATAATTGTCATAAGGTTGGCAGCCTGTGCTGATTGCTCCCGATACTCACGCGCAGAATACCACGGCGTCGATAAACCTATCAGCCCAGGATGCACGGGCGGCACCTCCAACACATAGCCATAGTTCCCATCCAGGTGCGCAAACTCGCGCGAGTATGCTGATTGCATCACCCCTTGCCATGGGTAGACCTTCTCAGGATAGATGCCAGTGATGGTGGTGACGGGATGCAAATACAAATGACGGCCAATATGCTGGTTCTCCAGGCCCGAACGCAATAGAATAGCAGGCGAATTCAACGCCCCTGCCGCAACAATCACGGTTTTCGCATGGATAGTCAGGGAGTGTGTTTTCCCTGTCTCTGTAATGGTCACAGTTGCTTTGACACCCTCAACCTGCCCGTTTTCTATGAGGACTTTATCGGCGCTGCAATGCACGATGATACGTGCGCCATGGTCATAAGCGTCCTGCAAGTACGTCTTCATAGTGGATTGCTTGGCTCCATAGCGACAGCCAAACCCACAAGTGCCACAGCGCAGCTGACAATCGCTAGCATTGCGCGGGATTACACCCACCTGATACTCAAGTGCCTCACACCCATTGGCGAGTAACTGGTTCTGCCGATTATGCATGCTATTGTCCGTATTGACATTAATCCGTTTCTCCACGGCGGCAAAGCTCTCTTGCAGCTGTGTGCCAGTGAAGCGGCCATGCAAGCCAGAACGTTGTTCCCACTCTTCGAGTACATCAGGAGGTGTACGAAGCGATGTCATCCAGTTTATTGTCGTGCCGCCTCCAAGGGTGCTGCCTGCCAGGATGATGATACCCAGGTCTTTGGAGGTGAGCGTGCCGCGTTTCAAGTAGAGTTCTGGCATGGCCTGCGCCTCTTGCAGGGTGAAGTTGGCCTCGTTGTTATAACCACCCTTTTCCAGCACCACTACGCTCTTACCCGCCAGGGCGAGTTCCCCGGCAATAACACCACCGCCAGCGCCAGAACCGATGATGACGGCATCTGCCTCTAGAGTTGTGTCTTCGGAAATGGTCAGTGGGGTAATCGGCTGTGGAGTGTCGGCGGGCGGGGGAGCGGGGGTCTTGTAGTCGAGTACTTCCCAGTTTGGATTCACGCCCTGGGCATCAGGAGCAGAGAAATAGATAAAACCTGCGAGGCGTTTGAGCGTCTGGTATCCCTGCCGCAGTGGCCCAAGCGGGCTATTCGCCATGGCAAACAGGTACTTTTCACGCCGCTCCTGTGATAGCTCCACAAAGGGCTTTGTGCTGCCGGCGAGCAGAAGACTACTCACCGGACTGGCCATCAGACTCATCAACTGGTGAAACTGGGTCTGCGCCTCCGCGTTCTCCAGGGCCAGCGTCTCCGCCAGCAGTTGAGCAACATGCAAGTCGCTGGCGCGTCGTCGATAGTACGCGGCCAGCGCTGCAGAACTTCCTGGAGGGGGTTCCAGCGAAGGGAGAAGAGTATCGCATGCTACTTCTAAAATACGAAATTCGTCGGGTGAGAGCCAGCCAGCAACGCGACTCCCGCTTGCCCTGGTCTCCGAGGATGATGTAATAGCCATAATGCCCCCTTTAAGTGAAGTGAGGAAGACGTATTCATCAGGATATTGGCAGTATAACATATCTGTGACTGTATGTTGATATAGGTCACCAGGATACCAGAATACTGCAACGGCCTGCTTCAAACAGAACTCGGACCGTGTCAAATCAAATGAACATTTTACGTGACGAAATACGTAATACTCATCCTATAAAACCCCCGCAAACTATGGTATACTAGCCTGAACTTTTAAGCCAGCTTTATAGTTTGTCATTCTTTAGGAGTAAAATTTATGGCAAACCAGGAACATCTCGACATTCTCAAACGAGGGGAAGAGGTATGGAATCAGTGGAGGAAAGAGCACACTGATATTCAGCCTGACCTCAGCAGGGCCAATCTCAGGGGAACCATCTTCATCGGGGTCAATCTCGAGGGAACCGACCTCAGAGATGCCATCCTCTTCAGAGCCAGCTTCTTGAGAGCCAACCTCGCGTATATCACCCTCAGCGGAGCTAGCCTCTACGAAGCCGACCTCAAGGGGGCTACCCTCAGTGGAGCTAACCTCTACGGAGCCGACCTCAAGGGGGCTACCCTCAGTGGAGCCAGCCTCAGCAATGCCAACCTCGCGGATGCCACCCTCAGCGGAGCTAACCTCTACGGAGCCGACCTCAAGGGGGCTACCCTCAGTGGAGCCAGCCTCAGCAATGCCAACCTCGCGGATGCCAGGCTTAAGGAAGTCAACTTCTGGAGAGCCAATCTCAGCGGAGCCAATCTCAGCGGAGCCAATCTCAGCGGAGCCAATCTCAGCGGAGCCAACCTCAATCGAGCCAATCTCAGCGGAGCCGACCTCAGCGGAGCTAACCTTTGCAAAGCTGAGGTAGCGTGGACACTTTTTACTGACATGGATTTAAGCAAAGTAGAAGGACTTGAGACTGTGCAGCATCACGGCCCTTCGAGCATTGGGATTGATACCATCTTCCGCTCTCAAGGCAAGATACCAGACATCTTCCTTCGTAACGCTGGCGTTCCTGACTCCATTATCGAAATAATCCCTTCACTCGTAGGCTCTCTCAAGCCTATAGATTTCTACTCTTGCTTTATTTCGTACTCTAGCAAGGATCAGTGCTTTGCCGAGCGACTCTAAGCCGCTCGGCAAAGCAAAGGCGTATGCTGTTAATGCACCTTCCATTAGACACCCTCACAAAATCCATGCTATACTGCATCAGAGCTATAACCAACTATTTTTTTAACCATGCTTTTGGAGATAATTTCGATGACCACAAGTGAACGTACTCCACAAGATTCCTCTCAACTCAAAGGATCTCAAGAGAAAGTTGCAGAACTCCAGCACCTGAAGGCGGAAGCCATGCTCGGCGGAGGCCCCAAGCGCATAGAGGCACAACATAGTAAAGGCAAACTGACCGCGCGCGAACGGCTTGACCTGCTGCTCGATGCGGGCACATTCAACGAATTGGATATGTTCGTGACGCACCGCTCCGCGGACTTTGGGTTAGATGAGCAGAGAATTCCCGGCGATGGAGTGGTTACCGGCTATGGACAGATCGATGGGCGGCTGGTCTATGTTTTTTCGCAAGATTTTACAGTCTTTGGAGGTTCGCTTTCAGAAGCGCACGCTGAAAAAATCTGTAAAGTTATGGACCTCGCCATGAAGAACGGCGCACCGGTTATCGGCCTCAACGACTCCGGTGGAGCGCGTATCCAGGAAGGCGTGGTCAGCCTCGGAGCATATGCGGATATTTTTCTGCGCAATACGCTGGCCTCCGGCGTTGTACCACAAATTTCTGCTATTATGGGCCCATGCGCTGGCGGCGCGGTCTACTCTCCGGCCATTACTGACTTTATTTTTATGGTGGAGCAGACCAGTTACATGTTCGTCACCGGCCCCAATGTGCTGAAGACCGTCACCCATGAGGATGTCACCTTTGAAGAGCTAGGCGGTGCTATGGTCCATAACAGCACCAGCGGCGTCGCCCATTTCGCCTGTCCAGATGAACCCGAATGTATCCACATGATTCGTACGTTGATGAGCTTTATTCCTTCAAACAATCTCGAAGACCCTCCCCGCATCACGCCCATTGACTCACCTACCCGCTCAGAGGTGGCGCTTGATAGCATCATCCCCGACAATCCGAACAAGCCCTACGACATGAAAGCAGTCATTGGCCATATTGTTGACGATGGCGACTTCTTCGAAGTACAGGAACTCTTTGCCGCGAACATCGTTGTGGGTTTTGCCCGCTTGAATGGTCGCTCAATTGGCATTGTGGCGCAACAACCAGGGACACTGGCAGGTGTGCTGGATATCAATTCATCCGACAAGGCTGCGCGTTTTGTGCGCTTCTGCGATTGCTTCAACATCCCCATCATTACCTTTGTGGATGTGCCGGGCTTTCTGCCAGGGGTCAGTCAGGAGCACAATGGCATCATCCGCCACGGCGCCAAGCTGCTCTTTGCCTACTGTGAGGCCACGGTGCCGAAGATCACGGTCATCACGCGCAAGGCCTACGGCGGCGCGTATGACGTGATGAATAGTAAGCACGTGCGTGGCGATATCAATTACGCCTGGCCCACGGCGGAGATTGCGGTGATGGGGGCTGAAGGAGCGGTCAATATTCTCTTCAAGGATGAGATCGATAAGGCGGAGGACGCCAATCAGCGGCGCAAAGAACTGATCGCCGAATATACGGCGAAGTTCGCCAATCCCTATATCGCGGCCAGTCGCGGTTACATTGACGAGATTATCGAGCCGCGTTTTACCAGGATAAAGCTGATCACAACCCTCGAAATGCTGAAAAATAAGCGGGACAGCAATCCTCCAAAGAAACACGGCAATATCCCACTCTAAATAAAATGTAGGGGCCGGGCTCGCCCCGCCCTCTAAAATGCCCGCCCTGCGTGTATTCACACCGTGCACCAGGGCAGGGCAAGCCCGGCCCCTACTTCCAATGAATAATTGCTCATTCCGCAATTATTCATTGGAAGCTTCTAGCGCACGCCGGAGGTTGTCCTGGCCTGGCTCTCCATCCAGCGCTGCAGGGCTTCGCCACTCTCAAACGAAACGATCAACGCGTAGCGCGGCTCTGGCCCTGCATGCCATGCAGCATGCCAGAGGCGCTGCGAATCAATGACAAGCTGGCGATTTTTGGGCATCGAGACGCGAGATTCGGTTGAGGGATCGTCCTTGTCTTCACGCAGAATCATATACGAATGGGGGTCATCGGAAAGTTCCAACCATGCACGCACAACCCAGCCCTCGCCATCGGGATTGAGACGGTTGTTGTCGTCGAGGTGCAGGTTATGGAACGTCTCCGCCTCCGTGTTGGGATTGAGTTTAATGATGCGGACGCGCCCAAAATTGGCTCCCACATTCTGCGCCCACTGTACCAGCGTGGGACACATTTCAGCGTTCTTCGTCCACATGCCATCCTTGTCGGGCTTGCCGTGATCCCAGAAACCGTGACACTCCATTTCGCCAAAGGCGGAAGCAACCGGGGCAAAATTGGTATCGCCACCACTTTTCCAGTCCATATATTCGAGGCTCATCCATTCCTCTTTAGGAACCGGTGGGCCATCGTAATCGCGCAAGACAACATAGCCCTTCTCTCTGAGGGAATCGAGTTTAACGTGCATTAAGTTACTCCTTGTTTTACAATTGTTGGGAATGGGCAACCAACGAACCTGGTATCTCGTGTGAGCACCAGATCAACATGAAGTCTGTTGTCAAATGTCCGTTGATGCCAGGAAAGAGGCATGTAGGTCGCTGAAGCACAGCTTGTCGTAATGCTGCGTGCTCAACAACCTTTCCCCAATTGTATCATAGGTGTGCTACCCAGGGTTACATATGGGCTACCTGGTCACAATTTTGTGTGGAGATTGTGATGCGATAGTTCCAGGTTGCCTGTGCAGATGCTTGACACGTTCACAGAAATCGAGCATGGAACAATCATATTTCCTGGTTGAGGATAGCTGCAAGCCCCTGTTATACATGCAGGAGTTCATGACAAGTAATCGCTCAGCCTGTACCCGAGATGTGGCTCAGTGATGATATAGCGTGGGTGGGCGGGATCGGGCTCCAGCTTGACACGCAGACGGCGCACAACGCCCTTGACGTAGTCGTTTGCATCGCTATATTGGGAACCCCATACACGCTGTACAAGCAGACGTGTGGTCAATACTCGGCCGACGTTTCCGGCCAACTCAGCCAATAGCGCGTACTCTATCGGGGTGAGTGTGATGACACGGCCCGCAACAGAGACCTTGTGCATCTCAGTATCGATTTCTAAATCACCACAAACGACTTTGGCTGCTACCATGGTGCTCCCACGACGCAGAACCGCTCGGATGCGAGCAATGAGTTCGGCCAGGCGGAAAGGTTTCACCAGGTAGTCATCCGCACCCAGATCTAGGACTGATACGATGTCAGCCTCACTACCTTTGACACTCAGGATAATAATGGGAGTGGCGGAGTATTCACGAATTCGCTTGCAGACTTCCAGGCCGCTACATTGGGGCATCACTAAGTCCAACAGGATCAGCTCTGGTGGTTCGCGGTCGAAAGAGTCTAAAGCCTCTTTACCATCTGTAGCGGTCGTCATCTGGTAACCGTGAGTGGACAGAGCTTGTTTCACAGCTACCATAATACCAGGGTCGTCATCCACGAGTAAAATACGTTGTTTTGCATGGCCCATAGCATCATTGCTCCTTTAGACTTACGCCATACAATTCATGATAGTCCAATGCTTCGAGCACAAGTCGATCGGCTGTTGGTAAGGGCAAGGCAATGCGGAAGATACTTCCGCCTCCCGGTCGATCCTCTACCCAAATCCGTCCACCATGAGCATGCACAATACCCTGGCAGATTGCCAGGCCCAGTCCACTACCCTGTGTATGCGTCCTGATGTCCCTATCCAATCGGTAAAAATGTTGAAATATCTTCTCATGCTCTTCTGGAGGTATGCCGGGGCCACGATCAGCGACTCCGATCAGCACCTCACTTTCTGTCCAACTGGCCTCGACTTTAATTGACGAGCAAGGCAAAGCATATTTACTGGCATTTTCCAGGAGATTCCAAAGCACCTGGACGAGGCGATTGGGATCCACATAATGCAGTGGCAAATCTTCCGCTAGATCACATTCTACACGGCATCCGCTATTCAACCCCTCAAATTTCGCCAGCGTATCGGCAATGAGTGCCGGCAGTTCTGTCCAGTCGCGGTCTAATGCGAGTACTCCTGCCTCTATTCGTGAAAGGTCGAGCAATTGGTCAACCAGCCGTCCTAACCGACCCGTCTGTCGTGCGATGTTGAGCAGAAGGTGCTCTTGTGCCCTGGCCGACTGAATATCTCCCTGATCGAGCAGGCTATCAACTGAGGCGCGGATGGCGGTAAGTGGTGATCGTAGGTCGTGTGAAACGGCAGCGATAAACCCGCTTTTGAGTCGGTCAGCCTCACGAAGTGCCTCCATCTCGCTCGCGGAGCGCAGCAATTGAGCGTTCGCCAAAGTCAAACCCAACTGTTGTCCAATGGCAGTGAACAGCGAGAGGTCTTCCTCTGACAATTTGCGCAGGCTATGGCTCCCCACGAGCAAGACACCGAGAATAGTGCTGCTTGCAACCAGCGGAACCGCCATCAATTCGCAAAGGCCCACATTCCTCAAAGGCTCATGCACTATGCCACCATTTCCCTCTGAGCTGCAGATCAGCAGCGATTCTCCGAGCGCCATTACAAGGTCAGCCACCTCGTGTAGAGGTCTCAGGGACTGTTCTGAAATGTCGAGGGACGTCATAACAGGTAGCCCAAAGTGAGCAACAAGGGATATATCGCCTATACGCTGGTCCTGTAACAGGATCATGCCCGCGTCAAGTTCCATGATCTCCGTGATACGCTTCAGAATCACGTCGAGATGCTGGTTAGGATCAGGCAGCGTGCTCAAGAGCTGGGCGAGAGTATTGATCACTTCAATGCGACGATTATGTTGCTGGAGGGTAGCAAAAAGTCTGGCATTCTCAATGGCGGTAGCTGACTGAGCCGCGAAAGCCAGGGCGAGTCGTACATCATCGACAACCCAGTGGTAGCAGGTGCATTTCGGGGCAGCGATGAAGCCTATTACACCACGAGCTGTCGTCAGGGGCAGTATCGCTATCGAACGGATACCCAGTTGCTCCACCAGGGTTGCCGGCAAAAGGGAAGAGGTAAGGAGATCGTCAATAATCACTGGCTCACCGCGTTCCTGGATGAGTGAGAAAGCCTCGGTCCGCGTGAGCAGCGCTTCCAGCGAGTGAATGTCGAAAGACAGTTGAGTGTTTCGTTTAGACCAGATGTGCAGCGATATGCCTCCATTTACCTCATCAAACAGGCAGGTAGCAGCAGCCTCGAGTTGTAAGAGCTGAGCGGCCTGCTCAGCCACCTTTTCCAGGGTGATATCTACATCTAAACTCGCACTAATAGCTCCTGCTGCCGCCGCCAGGCGTTCTGCATCGCAAGCTCGGCGCTCCTGCAGGTTCAGCTGACAGCGCATATCGTCCACCGTAGGGGACGCGATAAAGCGGGTCCCTACGTCCCTATGATCCTGCGAAGTATTATTGTTCATGTTGATCTCGTGAGGGCTGGTATCACTGGGAAAACTGGTGATAGTTCCCAGGAATGGGGTTGGCACGCCACGCGTGGTAATAAGCAGTGTTTGCAACTGCTGCTGGATATCCATGGCAGCTACAGCCAAAGAGTTGGTGAGAAACGGCCTGATGAGATGATAGGCGCCAGTGACATCTAAGATACCGATAATCTTGCCTGTAAATGGATGTCGGATAGGCGCTGCCGTACAGGTGAGGTCTTGCCATCCATCACAAAAGTGTTCTGCCCCCATCAACTGCACGATATGACCATCAGCGAGGGCGGTGCCTATCGCGTTGGTGCCAGCTGCGGCTTCACTCCAGTTGCCTCCGGGAATGAAGTCGATGCGAGCAAGTCGGCGGCGGATTCCTGCGTCGCCAACTACATCCAGTAGACAACCTTTAGCATCGCTCAACACGATCACGTAACCTGAATCCGCGAGAAAGTCAGTTAGACGGCCCATTACCGAGCGTGTGGCCAATCTGAGTAATTCATTAGCGTCGCGCAGGTTGGAGAGCTGGGCCTCCCTGGCGATAGCAAGCGGCGCACAACGTCGCGAGGGGTTGACTTGCAAGTCGTTGCAACGCTGCCAGGACTCCAGGATTATTGAGCGAGGAGTATACATAGCAGGGGCTCCTGTGGTCAGGAATTCCTCGCGTATTACCCTCAACTGCCGAGCGGTGCGTTCGATCTCCGATGGTGAGGCGATGGAAAGATTAGCGTGATAAAGTTGATTAGGCATACCTCTACCTCACTGTAAAAGGGATGGCGACAACAGTGCCAGTCTTCTGTGTTACGGATGATATGAAGGCCTGATAAAACGTTACTCTTTGATACAAGATGCAGATATATAAGTATTATGTATCATATTGCTTTGCTATGTCTATGAAAAGCAAGCGAGGGGTTACTTTTTTTCACCGTTTTTTCACCGCCACACCATTTATTCTCACTCTCTCCTCACCAACCTCATGTTACCATTGTAGTAGTCCAGCGCGAACAGGATGAAAAAATTGTCCGTCGTTTCGTAGTTCACCTTCTTAATAAAATAGCTTTCCATCTGTAGCCAGGCCAATGACGCTGACTGCTTAGAGCAAAACGGCTCCCATACATCGCTATCTATTCGCTCACTGCAGTCCCGAGATCATCAGCGGTCACATTCAAGACCACTGTCAACTAAGCGCGCTCATTTTCGGGTGAGTGTATCGCGACACAGGAAGCCCCAAAAAATTAGTATTGCTCCGACACATTGGAGACGTTGCAAGCACCTTGAATGTGCAACATCCAAGAGTTAGTCAAACAAGGAGAAACATTATGGCTCGCGCAAGCCTCACTAAGGCGTACCAAAAGATTCAGGAGCTTTCCTGGGAGCCAACATTTGCTACGCCTGTCCAGAAGTACCCAACCGACTATAAGTTTACCAAGGCCCCTAAGAAGGAGCCGCTGAAGCAGGTCTTGCAGTCCTATTTCCCCATGCAGGAGGAGAAAGACAATCGCGCCATGGGGGCTATGGACGGAGCACTCCGCGGCAATATGTTCCGCTCGACACAGCCGCGCTGGATGGAGTGGATGAAGCTCTTTTTGGGCATCAGTCCGTTCCCAGAGATTGCCGCCGCCCGCGCCATGCCCTTGCTTACCTCAGTGGTGCCCAACCCAGAACTCCACAACGGTCTAGTGCTTCAGATGATTGACGAGGTACGTCACTCGACAATCCAGATGCACCTGAAGCGCTACTACATGAAGAACTACATCGATCCTGCCGGGTTTGATACCACCGAGAAGTCCTTCGACAGGTGCTATGCGGGGACCATCGGGCGCCAGTTCGCTGAGGGCTTCATCACTGGCGACGCGATCACGGCAGGCAACATCTACCTCCAGGTCGTTGCCGAGACCGCCTTCACGAACACGCTGTTCGTGGCGATGCCCTCGGAGGCCGCCGCCAACGGCGACTACCTGCTGCCCACCGTCTTCCTGTCGGTCCAGGCCGACGAGTCACGACACATCAGCAACGGGTACGCCACACTGTTGATGGCTCTAGCCGACCCCGATAACCAACTGCTGCTGGAGCGCGACCTTCAGTATGCCTTCTGGAACAACCACGCTCTCGTCGACGCGGCGATCGGCACCTTCGTCGAGTACGGGACGAAGGACCGTCGCAAGGAGCGGGACAGCTTTGCGCAGATGTGGCGGCGCTGGATCTACGATGACTACTATCGCAGTTATCTGATGCCGCTGGAGAAGTATGGTCTGAAGATCCACCACGAGGACATTGAGGAGGCCTGGAACCGCATCGCGAACAAGGGCTATGTGCATAAGACGGCACAATTCTTCGCCACTGGCTGGTTCGCCAACTTCTGGCGCATCGATCCATTGACCGAGGAAGATTTCGAGTGGTTTGAGTTTAAATACCCCGGCTGGTACAACGAGTACGGCAAGTGGTGGGAGCACTATGCAAGGCTCTCCAAGCCCAATGGGCACAAGCCTATTGCCTTTGAGGACGTTGGGTACGTGTATCCACATCGCTGCTGGACGTGTCTGGTCCCGTGCATGATCCGTGAAGATACGATCATGGATACTGTAGATGGTCAGGTGAGAACGTACTGCTCCAAGACATGTCACTGGACCGATAAAGAGGTATTCCGGCCTACCTACCAGGGCCGCCCAACGCCTGCGATGGGTAAGCTAGTTGGTAAGCGGGAG
>VBHI01000348.1 GCA_005881495.1 Chloroflexota bacterium | reverse complement strand
TGCAGGCCATTTGTGCAGGCAGGTGATACTGCCTGCGTATCTCCTCATAGCAATCCCGTTGCAATGCACGTCCACTGCTCATCTTGCCATGCTCGAACGCATAGCGAGAGACGTGGTTCAGCGCATCCCGATAGGCCAATTGTGTTTGGCGCAAGGCCCGGAATTGCTCAGGACTGGTTTGCAGTTTCAACTTAGCGGTCAGGAGCTGTTTCATCCCTCTAGTATAGCAGATATTCACGCACTATGCCAAAGTTTGACAAGTGCGTGAATGGATAACCCTGCCCAAGCCCCAAAGAAGGAACGCCGCATTCCTCCCCATGCATGCATGCAGGGGACTCCTGCGGCGGTTTGTTGAACCTCCCAGTTGAAGGAGCCATCCAGGTCATGCTCCAGGAAGAGGCTGCCATCTCGCCAAAAAGGTTGTTGCTCGTCTATCTTAGCTTAGTATTGTTCGCGGCTTCACTTTTGATCCTCTGGAAACTCCCACCACTACTTGCCATAGCAACGCTTCTGTTGCTCGACGTAACAATCATGATAGTAATGCTGCATTGGAGTCGGACATATCTGCGCCACTTGCTACAGATAGGATAGCCCCATTTTTCGTTCCACTCACAATCACTCCACTATCCCCACCTTGACAAAAGCCCCCAAACAGGGTACTATATAAATAAAAGTTTATATAATTTTTGTTTATGTAACAACTTGATATCACCGCACCGCAACATAGGAAGAGAAATGAACGACTGGCGTGAACTCAAAATAATGGTGAAGGCGCTCGCAGACGTAGCGCGTCTGACAATTGTGTACTATCTTGCCCACAGGGACGAGATTACCGTGACCGAACTCACTGATATATTGGGGCTTAGCCAGCCTCTCGTTTCCTGGCATCTTCGTAAATTACGCCGCGCAGGCATTATACGCACACAGCGTACCGGACGACAGGTCCATTGTTCCCTGGACAGGAATCGCTACCTGCAATGCCTGCGACGTTTAGAGACCCTGGTTGACCCTACTGTCCAGCTCGAACTGTTACTCAGCGGTGATTCCCTCATCGAAGCAGAAGCGATGCTGGAAGATTAAGAAAAAAGAAGCTGACTGTAATGTCTTAACAGAACTTTACATATCATTAAGCCTGATCTTTAACCTACCTGTAGTAACGTATACATGAGGGTAGGTAGAGACGAAACAATTACCTCAATGTGTGCTTACAATAGCAATGAGGGGATCACCATCGTTAAGGAGCTACATGATTACATTCAAAGGAACAAACGAAACCCGGATAGAGGAAAATGAAAGGGCTTATTCGGGGACAGCAATGCTGCGCAAACGCCGGCAGATGACGCAACAACAGGCGCATCATTCTGGTAAGTTAGGCAAAGCTGATCTGCATATGCACAGCACATATAGCGACGGCCTGGCAACAATTGAGCAAATTCTTCATCGCGTCCAGCATCGTACCAATCTGGATGTGATCGCAATCACCGACCATGATGTCATAAATGGGGCTTTAAGGGCGCGTGACCTCTGGGCAAAGGGAAACTATCGCTTTGATTTTATTGTCGGTGAAGAAATCAGCACAAAAGAAGGTCATATGCTGGCACTTTTCATTGAGAAGCGCATCCAGCCCGGATTGAGCATCGAACGCTCCATTGACCTGGTGCACGAGCAAGGTGGACTGGCAATCGTCGCCCATCCACTCAATCCCATCTTTCGCCATAGCTGCCAGCGCGAGGTATTAGATCGTATTTATGCTGACAAAGATGTATGGCTCGATGGTATTGAGACGTGGAACGCGAGTTTTTGTGGCATCGGCGCCAATCGCATAGCCATGCGCGTCAATCGTGAAGTCTATGGGTGGGCAGAGGTCGGCAATAGTGATGCTCATACACTGAGTGCCATTGGACGAGGTTGCACCTGGTTTGAAGGGAAATCAGCGCAGGATGTGCGCGTCAGCATTGAGGCCGGTCTCACTGCTCCAGGCGGAAAATTATGGGGCATGAATACCTACCTGCGCCTGGCCCATCACCATATTAGCAATCCCAGTATCCTCGCCCGTAAACTGAGTGTAGCTTAGTAGGGGCTGGGCTTGCCCTGCCCTATTTGCTCGCTCCTATCATCCTGATATTTCACCGGCCCTGCATTGCTATCAAAAAAGGCTAGTCCTACAATGGCCAGGTATGATACAATAGGGATATGTTTAGCAGACGCATACAGCAACGAGCCAGGCATTTTGTTACTCTGCTCATACGTCCGCTAGCCCAGCTAGGCGTCACACCGAATACCTTGACTGTAATAGGGCTGCTGCTCAGCATACTGACAGCTGTGGTAATAGCCCAGGGATACCTGGTGGCTGGAGGATTGTTGGTGCTGTTTGCTGGAATTTTTGACATGTTCGATGGGGCGATGGCGCGTGTTTGTAACAGCGCCACAACCTTTGGCGCTTTTTACGACTCGACACTTGACCGCTATTCGGAAAGTATCATCCTGTTTGGACTGCTCTTTTACGCTTTGCTGCGACCAGGCCTACATGATAATTTCTGGCCGTTCGCGTATGAGCAACTCTGGATGATCGCGCTAATTTATATAGCTGTGGTCGGCTCCTTAATGGTAAGTTATACAAAAGCCCGCGCCGAAGGATTGGGGCTGGAGTGCAAAACTGGCTTGCTAGCTCGCCCTGAACGTGTCGTTTTACTGGCTATTGGGCTTATATCTGGCACAAGTATCTGGGCTCTGATTTTGCTTGCGATTTTTTCGCAGGTAACCGCTATAGAACGTGTTGTCCACGTTTGGCGCATAACCAACCGCACTGTCCAACTGAGCAAGGCAGCGAACATCTCAGTCGATATGCTCGCTCAAACGAACGATACAAGTACAGACAATCGCCATGTGCCAACAACAACGGTGGGGACGAACGATGGGGGCTAGTGTAGGCTACACTTGCCTGCTGTTCTCCCTGTGCTCACCAGTGTTCCGCCGTTCGATAGTGGTGTGCATCAAATGTGAAGATAACGGCGTAGACAAAGAAGATCGGACCGGATCAACACACACAATACACGTAGCGTAGTAGAAGAAATTTGCCCGAGGATAAGGTAGGTAGGGACAGCCATCTTCAGTCGAACATTCTCTGAGGCGAGCACCTGCGCTCCGGTCCGTAATACTGAGACTGGAGATCTTAGTGACAACACAAAATATTCATCCCGAGCATAGCGACGTTGAAGAATCCGTCGTGAAGTATCAACCTGTCTCCGAAGCCGAGACAGGTACACCTCCTCCCACCCCGGAAGCTTCCGCAACAAACGAAGGTGTTTCGCCGGTCGGTACGCAGAACGTATCGCAAGAGGAGCATAGTTCTCAACCAGCCCACGTTTCTCAACCAGACCAGGCTATGGTAAGTAGCGCAACGACAGAGGCTAACGCATCTTTTGCCGCCCCTGATGCGCAGACCGAACCCGAACCCATCGCAGAGTCAGAAGAGACATCCCCCGTCAATTCGCTGGCGAAAGAAGAAGAGATTCCACCTTTCACTGCATTTATTGAAGAATTTCGACAGGCCGAAACACGCTTTGGCTCTACACTGCCAGACTACGCCAGCAATCCTCTTACTCAATCGCCGGCGCCGGATGAGCAGCAAGAGGAGCAATCCACTCCCCACATTGAATCAGGCGATGCATACAACGTAGAGACTCAACCCTCTACAGCTGGTGAAAGTGCGACACCTGAACGTGAGACTCCAACCCCTGTACCTGCAGTGCGCCCTGTCTCACCGCTTTTACGTCCAGCTTCACCGCGAACACGATCGCGCCATGGGAATGCCCGCCAACGTGAGGAGACCCCTGTAGTAAAAGAAGAGCCCTCCCAGAAAACAGGGGAGCCACAGAAGACAGATGCGGCGCAAGCATCACCAGCAGCGCAAACCGTAACGGAATCTGCTCCCCCTGCTGTTGAAGAACAGCCGCGCCCAGCGCGCCGTTACCGCTTCGACCGGCCAGCGGCAACAACAAATGCTCCAGCGGTGACCACACCAGCATTGACTCCGCCCACCGGGATTCGCGCTGAGGAGAACAAAGAGACGCCTGAAAGCAGCATCACGGCAGTGACCGCACGAACGGAGAATGGGCAAGTCTCTAATGGACGACATGGAGAGAAAGAGGAACCATCTATCCAACAAGCAAAACAAGCTGCGCAACCCGCACAGCCGCCCGAAAGCGCAGCAGCCAAACAAGCTGATGTCCAGGAAGCTCCCGCTGCGCAGAGCAGTACTACACCGGCAACAGCAGCAGTTCCTGAGCACGCCCGCAGGTTCCTTCGAAGGAAGAGGAGCATCCAGAGGAACTACCACCACTGGAATATTCCGAGTGGCAAAAAGCTAGCTCGCGTCGTCGCCGTCGCCGCCATTCCAGCAACGCTGCAAGTCCTGCTGGCACGGCCAACGGCGCTCCATTGCCTGCGGCAGTGAAACCAGTAACAGCGGAAATTATTGCTGCCCCACTACCTGCACCAACGCCACCGGTCGTCATACCACGCACTCCAACGCCCGCGCCAACAACTCAGGTTACTATCACTTCCGGCTACACTGTCAGCCAGATGAATCAAGCGCGCGAGGGGTCCAATCCGTTTATGGGACCTGAACCATCGCCTGCTCGTGGTACTACTGCCGCACAGAATGTACGTTCAATCCGTACTGATGCGCAGCGTACACCCGTTTACCCCGTGCGTACCACTGAGGCAAGCTCGGCCTCGGTACATCAGCTTGCCAACGTTGTGGCGCAGGCAATTCAAACACAAACAGATCGCATGGTGGCTGAACTACGGCGCGCAAACCAGAGTCCTACCAACGTCTCTGTTTCAATGCCGCCCTTCCCATCAACTGAGCGAGTAGGGGTCTTTGTAGATGTGGCTAATCTACTCTACTCGGCACGTACTCTCCGTATGACGGTAGACTTTGGGAAGTTGCTCGACTTCTTGCGTGGCAATCGCCGCCTCATCAGGGCACATGCTTACTGCCCCACCAGCCCACAACCGGGCGACGAGCAGATGTTCTTGCAAGCGGTCAAGGGCTTAGGCTATCGCATCACCACGAAGAATTACAAGACCTTCTCCAGTGGCGCCAAAAAGGCAGACCTTGACCTCGACCTCTGCATGGATGTCGTTCGCCTCGTCGATGGACGAGCTGTTGATTGCATCGTCCTCGTCAGCGGTGATAGCGATTTCATGCCGATGCTCGATTATTGCTCTGATCACGGCGTGCGCGTTGAGGTAGCGGCCTTCGACGAATCTATGTCCGCCACACTGCGCCAGAGCTGCGACCTGTTTATTAACCTTTCCATGCTCGAAGAGATCCGCGCATAACCTACAGCCGCTCACAAAGAAGAGAACCTGGTATGAATGATGCCAGGTTCTCTTCTTTGTGAGAAAAATACTGTTTGCTACGTATTATTTGGTGATAACAGCTATTTTTAGCTGTTCCGTAGTCCGGAATAATGTTACAGGCGACATATTTCATGTTATACTTAAAGCACCAGAGTAAGCCCTCTTTCCCCTCGCTATTTTCTATTTATGGTGGATTGTAGGTTTATCTCTGCTTCTACCGGCATGCCGTATCGGCCTGTACACTCGTCCGGCATTATTTCTCAATTGCAGAGAGAAAGGAAGCTAATATGCGAAGAATTAGCGGCCTCGCCCCTATCACTACGTTCCTCATCTTATTTACCATGTTGCTTGCCGCATGTGGTGGCACAACCACAAGTGGAGGAACCACGCCCACTGCTGCGCCCAGTGCTAAAGTGACGGTGGGAATGGTGTCAGACATTGGTGGCTTGAATGACAGCGGCTTTAACCAGTTTACTCATGTAGGTTACGAAAAGGCTAGAGCACAGTACGGTTTTCCTGACTTGGTCATTGTGTCGAAGGTGATTAGTGATGCTGAATACACCAAAAACATCACCGCGGAGGCACAGCAGGCAGATATGGTCATTGGCGTGGGCTTCTTGATGCAGAATGCGATGTATACGGTAGCCAAGCAGTACCCCAACAAGAAGTTTGCCCTTATTGATGGCTGTGCTACAAACCCCACAGACAAAACTGGTGCCTGTGTCAATCTCCCCAATGTCGCACCGCTCTTCTTTAAAGAGCAACAGGCGGGCTGCCTTGTTGGCGCGATGGCCGGTCAGATGGAGGTTGATGGTAAATCCAAGGCGCCGAAGCTGCTCGGTCATAACACCATCAGCGCTGTTGGTGGCCTGGCTATCCCACCGGTCATCCACTACATCGCCGGGTACAAGTACTGCGCTCAGAAAGTCGACCCGAGCGTTAATGTAGTGGTCGGCTATTCGAATGACTTTAATGACCCCACGAAGTGTGCAGCTATTGCTAATAAACAGTTTGCAGATAATAGCGCCGACATCCTCTTCCAGGTTGCCGGTGGTTGTGGTATTGGCGTCCTGGATGCTGCTACCAAGCATAACGTCTACAGTATTGGTGTCGATGTTGATCAGAGCAAAACTACGACAGGCGCTGCCCGCCCGAGTGTCATCACAAGCGCGATCAAACGTATCGATACTGCTGCGTACAGTATTATTAACCTGGCGGAGACTGGTGGTTATGCAAAATTCGTCGCAAACCCGACCACGTTCGATATCAACAACGATGGCGTTGGCTATGCTCCGACGAGCAGCGATGTTCCCGCAGACGCTGTGGCAAAGGCGATGGACTTTCAAACTCAGATGAAGGCTGGTTCGCTAGTTGTGCCTACGACGATTCCGTAATTCTGTAGCATAGCATACGGAATAAGGACCCGTGAGAAACAGGGTGCGTTATATCGCACCCTGTTGTTGTCTTTACAACATCGTGATTCATACTCCTCCGCCCACAATGCTTGTTTCTTATCACCTCTAATGTTATGATTAAGGAACAGTTACCTGGCTAAAAACGTCGTCAGTGAAGCCGTCTCCCCATAAGAGGAGGAAGTCAATATGGCTGTATCAGCAAAGCAACCTGAGACGTCTGAACATCGTCCTCCGGGGTCGAAGCTTGCGATATGGGCTCGCAAATTCGGCACTGCGTTTGGGCGTCCTGTCATTTCCGTGATCCTGGCATTTATTGCAGGAGCGATTGTCATCCTTATTACCTGGCCAGACAAGACAGTTGGCCCGTTTCAGAACATCATTAATGCCTATGCTGCCCTCTTTACTGGCTCATATGGTTCTCTAGCGAATATTTCAGATACCCTGGTGATTGTTACCCCGCTCATTTTTGCGAGTATTTCAGTAGCGATTGCTTTTCGTGCCGGCCTCTTCAACATCGGGGCCGCCGGCCAGTTGGCTGTAGGCGCGATGGCAGCAGACATGATCGGCCTAACATTCACTTCGTGGCCCAGTTGGCTACTGATCCCAGTAATGCTGCTGGCAAGCATCCTGGCTGGAGCAATCTGGGGTGGTATCGCCGGTTTTCTCAAGGCCTGGCGTGGCGCGCACGAAGTTGTCACGACGATTATGCTCAACTGGATTGCTTTCTATGGTACCGACTATCTCATTAATAGCCCTCCATTCACAGCTCCATTCGGCGTTACCCAGACTCTTGCTCTTCCACCCAATGCGACACTTCCTCCGATTGCCGGCGTCTATAACCAGATTTTTGGGAATGGTCAGCCCCTGCTCGATACCTTCACGTATAAAGTGGATATCAGCATTTTTTTTGCTCTTATCGCTCTGGTAATCTACTGGTTCATCATCTCCCGCACGACCTTTGGCTATGAAATACGTGTGATTGGACAGAACCCCAAAGCGGCAAAGTATGCAGGTATCCCTACCAGACGTAATATCTTTCTGGTAATGGCAATCGCCGGTGCATTCGCCGGCCTGGCGGGTTCGACGAACTTGATGGGGCAGCCTGGATACAATTTAACCGCTACTGCTTTCAGTGGCCTTCCCACGGGATTCGATGCCATTGCCGTTGCGCTGCTTGGTCAGACAACCGCAATAGGTATCCTTCTGGCTTCGTTCCTCATCGGGGGACTACGATCTGGGAGTACGGCCATGCAGTCACTTGCTCACGTAGATCCTAATCTAGTTCTCATTATTGAGGCGCTGGTGCTGTTCTTTATAGCTGCTGAATTCTTACCCGTGCTCCGGCGTGCTCTGCCTGCATGGCTGAGGCCTCGTTTCGTGCCAACCCTGCAAACCACCACAGTTGCTAGAACAAGTGTTGATTTGCCTGAGAATGGCAATGGCGATGCGCAGAGCAACGTGGAAATATCTGACCTTGAGAAGGAGGAATAACGATGTTCTTTCAAGTGCTATTTAAAGCGCTAACCTCCTCCAACACCTGTCAAACTGCTTTGTTATTTGCTGCATTGCTCGTGCTCCCTGCTCTGGGCGGTGTCATCTCTGAGCGCAGCGGGGTCGTCAATATTGCGATGGAGGGCATGATGCTGACCGGCGCTTTCGCGGCCGTAATGATAACGCTTCTCTTCCATAACCTGGGAGTAAATGATACGCTTTGTGTAATACTAGGTGTACTGGCTGCTATCCTCGCCGGGGGGGCGATGGCTCTGATTCATGCTGTTGTCTCCATCAATTTTAAGGCAAATCAGATTGTGAGCGGTGTCGCCATTAACATCTTCGCTCTTGGCCTGACGAGCTATCTGGTATACGTTCTCACACCCGCTGGCCAGGGGGTTCCATCTTTGCCAGCCTCACTGCTTCTCCCCACGCCCTCCTGGGGACCGCTCTCAAAAATTCCGTGGCTGGGGAATGTCCTCTTTCAGCAAAATATCATCTTTTACATCGCCATACTGATTTTGATTGGCGTTCAATTCCTGCTCTTCAGGACAAACATTGGCTTGCGCATAAGGGCGGTGGGTGAGCATCCGCAAGCTGCAGATACCGCCGGTGTGAATGTGCGCTTGCTGCGTTATTTGTGCGTTATCAGCAGTGGTCTGCTCTCAGGCCTGGCAGGCGCGTACCTGTCGTTAGGTGTTGCGGGCCTCTTCAACCCGGGGATGACAGCTGGGAGAGGTTATATCGCCCTGGCCGCTATGATTTTCGGTAAATATAATCCACTGGGAGCTGCTGTGGCCTGCCTGATATTTGGATTGGGTTACGGACTTAGCATCAGCACCTTGGCAGATTTGAGCAGCAATCCCAATCTGCCATACCTGCTCCAAACTTTACCCTACGTGTTGGTATTGATTGCTCTGGTAGGTCTTGTTGGTCGCACCACACCGCCTGCCGCCGATGGCATTCCTTACGAGCCAGGTTCGGAATAATGTAGGGGCGAGGTTCATCCTCGCCCGCGTGCGCAGTAGGAGTATTATCGATGCTGGAAAGCACACTTGAGGCTGCAACCCAGGAGCAATCCAATCCTTTTGCAGTGGAGATGCGCAACATCACTAAAACCTGGCCCGGCGTCGTTGCCAACGATCATGTCAATCTCAAGGTGCGTAAAGGCGAGATTCATGCTCTGGTAGGCGAGAATGGCGCAGGTAAATCTACGCTGATGAACATTCTCTATGGTCTTATTCACCCTGATAGCGGTGAGATTCACATCAATGGCCAACTCGAACACATAGCCGGTCCGCGCGATGCCATTCGCCTGAAAATCGGTATGGTGCACCAGCACTTCATGCTGATCCCACCCTTGACTGTAGCGGAGAATATAGTGCTGGGACATGAGCCAGGCAATGTTGCCTCAATTTATGACGTGAAAAATGCCAGGGCAACGATACTTGATTTGAGCAAACAATACGGTCTCCCCATTGATCCAGACACCCGTATTGAAAAACTCTCGGTGGGCCTGCAACAACGTGTCGAGATACTAAAGATCCTCTACCGCGCTGCAGACATTCTCATTATGGACGAACCGACCGGCGTTCTGACTCCTCAGGAAACGTTTGAACTTTTCGACGTTTTGCGTGGACTTGTACAGCAGGGCAAGACCATTATTTTTATCACGCATAAGTTGCGCGAAGTGCTTGCACTCACTGATACTATCACTGTGCTTCGACGAGGCAAGAACGCAGGCGAGCTGATTACCAGCCAGACCAACCAGGCGGAGATCGCGCGCTTAATGGTCGGACGCGAAGTGCTCTTACGCGTAGATAAGACTCCCGCTCACCCAGGCCCAGTCGTATTACACGTAGAAGACCTCTATGCGCGAGACGATCGCGATCTCGAAGTATTGCACGGCGTAAGTTTCGATGTAAGGTCCGGTGAGATCCTTGGTATCGCGGGCGTAGAAGGCAATGGCCAGTCTGAGCTTGTCGAAGCCCTGACGGGAATGCGCAAAATTACCAGTGGCAAGATTTCCATCACCCAGGTCAAAGGCGGACAGGCCGGTAAGACACAGGATATTACCGTCATGAATGCTCGCGAAGAGCGACTGGCAGGCCTGGCTCACATTCCAGAGGACCGTCGTGGCAGTGGGCTTGTGCTCGCAGACTCCATCGAAGATAACACTATCTTAGGGCGGCAGCGCTGGCCGCAATTCTCATGGAATGGTCTTGTGCTATTACTACGTAGTATTACGAATTGGGCGAAAAAGCTTGTCACTGAATTCGATGTTCGCACTACCTCTATCAAGGCCCCGGTCCGTTCCCTTTCGGGAGGCAACCAGCAAAAGGTCATCATCGCCCGCGAATTCGCTGCCGATCCTCTCGCCCTGATCGCCTCACAACCCACGCGCGGCGTCGATATTGGCGCCATTGAGTTTATCCATCGCCGTATCATTGAACAGCGCGACGCGGGCAAAGCAGTCCTGTTGATTTCCGCCGAATTGGACGAAATTCGTTCGCTCTCCGATCGTATCGCGGTCATGTACGAGGGTAAAATTGTCGATGTAGTCACACCAGAGGCTACCGAAGAACAACTAGGAATCCTCATGACAGGCGGCCACGTGGAAGAGAGAGACACACTGGCGGATAGTGACACATCCGGGTAGGTGTACATCTACCCGGATGTGTCACTATCCGCCACTTATACTCTTAACCCCAACACTCTCACCAACCGTAAAATCTCAGCAGCAGTGTTCACACAGCGATTTGCCAGCGTCGACTCCGCCGCCTGCCTGAGCAACAAGAGCGCCTCCGGCGTATTCAGATCATTCTCCATAGCCGCGACGAAACGACCGCGTAACAGGCAATCCTCCCCACCTGTCTGATCACCAACGATTGCATGCATCTGCTGGAAAAGTTCAGTCGTCTCCGTGGCAACCATAAGGTCTTCTGGGAAACATTCCCAGGGATAGCGGTAGTGGTGATTCAGCAATGTAATGCGAATAGCAGTTGCGCTGTAGTCTTTGAGCAGGTTACTGACAAGGGTCAGGTTGCCCAAAGACTTGCTCATCTTTTCACCATCCTGGTGTACCATGCCGGTATGCATCCAGAAGCGCGAAAAAGGCGCTTTCTGCGTGAAGTGTTCGGACTGCGCGATTTCGCAAGTGTGGTGCGGAAAAGCAAGGTCTATTCCGCCACCGTGTATATCTATCTGCGGGCCAAGGTAGTGCATCGACATTGCACTGCACTCGATATGCCAACCAGGACGACCCGCTCCCCACGGGCTCGGCCAGGCAGGTTCACCGGGAGTCTGGGCCTGCCAGAGCACGAAATCAAGGGGATCGCGCTTGCGATGATCGTCAGGATAGTTCCCACGCTCGTTGGCAATGGTCAACATGGCATGATAATCGTTAAGCCCGATGGCGCGGGCCATGATACCAAACTCCGCATCCTTTTTGACACTATAGTAGACACAGCCAGCGCTTTCGTATGCATATCCCCGCGCCAGCAACGTCTGGATAATCTCGATCATTGACGGTATCTCGTTGGTAGCGCGGGCGTAAACGTTGGGGCGCCGCACATTCAGCGCATCCATATCACTCAGATAACGCTCGGTCTCGCGTCTCCCCAATTCGTCCCAGGCCATCCCCAGTTCTTTTGCTTTTCGCAGAACGTCGTCATCGATATCCGTCACGTTCTGCACATAATGCACGGAACGACCACAAAACTCAAGATAGCGGATAAGCGTATCAAATGAGGCATACGTGAAGGCATGGCCCAGGTGAGTAGTATCGTATGGGGTAATGCCGCAGACATAGATGCGAACCATAGTATCATTGATAGGAACAAAATCTTCGAGAGATTGCGTCAGCGTATTAAATAGTTTCATTCCTCATGCGCTCCTAAACCGAACAAACGGACGGCATTTGCTGTGGTTATCTGGGCAATCTCTTCCAGGGTCATGCCACGGACTTCAGCCAATTTTTCAGCAACGTGCTTCACAAAAAGCGGCTCATTGCGCTTAGCACGCAAGGGCTGTGGTACAAGATATGGACTATCCGTCTCCACCAGGACACGATCCAATGGAGCCATACGGGCCACCTCTGGCAGCGCATTGCCCTGGCGCGTCAATGGGCCGGCAAAAGAGATCATAAAACCTTCGTAAGCCAGACACTCTTCGGCTTGCGCCACATCACCGGAGAAGCAGTGAAAGACGCCGCGTAGCCCCCGTCCATGCGCCCGCAGCAGTTCCATCACATCGTCATGCGCGTCCCGCATATGGATAATACACGGCAACCTATACGCGCGAGCAAGCTCAAGATGTGCGCAAAACACTGCACGCTGCACTTCTCGTGGCGAAAGCATACGGTAGTAATCCAGCCCAAACTCGCCAATCGCCACGACTGTTGAGTCGTGTACCAGCTCGCGAAAATGCCTTTCCACTTCATCATTATACGTCGTGGCATCGTGCGGGTGGACGCCCACGCCAGCGAATACTACGCCGGGATACGCTTTCGCCAGCGCGATTGCGGCACAACTGGAGGCAAGATCACAGCCGGGATCGACCATGCGCGTAACGCCACCAGCAACGGCTGCTTGAATAACGCTTTCGCGGTCGGCATTGAAACGGGAGGTGTCAAGATGTGTATGACTATCGACAAGCAATGAAACAGTCCTTTCCTGCTGGCAAAAAAAAGGGAAATGTAGCAAAAGAATGTTCTGCCTTTTCCCTTTCAATACTTCATTTAGTATAGTCTCAGGTTTATGGGCATGTCAAATAATTTGGAACGCCCCACACCGTCTCGTAGGGGCGGGGGTGGCAGGGAGGAAGGGTGGGGACGCTTGCGTCGCCCAGCGTCCTGTTCCCCTGCCGCTTCCCACCTGCCCCCCATGGGCGACGCAAGCGTCCCCACTCCACTCCTCACCTCTCCCGCCCCTACGAACGTGACGATCTGCCCCAAAATACCTACTGTTGAAAGACCCTTGCGTCGCCCAGCGTCCTGTTCCCCTGCCGCTTCCCACCTGCCTCCCATGGGCGACGCAAGCGTCCCCACTCCACTCCTCACCTCTCCCGCCCCTACGAACGTGACGATCTGCCCCAAAATACCTACTGTTGAAAGACTTTGTGGTTGCCGGCGTCCCCACTACAGTGTAACTCCTGATGGATCCTACTCGTATGTTATAGTACTGAAAGACAAAGATGGTGGAGCATCGTAATGACACTTAGTAGAATATTCTGGCCTATCGTTGGCATCCTTCTTCTCTTGCTTACATTATCCGCATGTGGAACTGGCCTTGTTTCCCTGCAAGGCAACCAGGCGCAACAAACACCTACGCAAAAGCCGGCAACCCGGAGCACAAAACCCTCAACGCCAACACCTCCCAGGACGAGTGGTGGTGGATCCACCTCCCAGGAGCAGCAGCTGGCGCAGTATGTCCTTGGATTACTCAACCATGATCGCGTGGCAATGGGACTTCCTCCATATACGTGGAGTGCAGCCCTGGCCAGAGGCGCTCGCCTGCATAATATGCGCATGGTGGCCTACGGTCAATTATCCCATCAATGTCCTGGTGAACCCGACCTCGGGGTACGCATTACCAACGATGGTCTTGCATGGAGGGCGTCCGGCGAGAACATTGGCTGGTCGAATTATCCAGATCCACAGCAGGGAGTAACCTCCAATCACCGGGCCATGATGGCGGAGCACCCACCCGACGATGGACACCGTCGCAACATTCTCAGCACCAGTTATACCCTCGTTGGCATTGACGTCTTGATTGACTCTCAACATAGAATATGGCTCACAGAGGATTTTGCTCAACTTTAAATGGCCCACCTCCACTTTAACTCACCTGGTGACGCCGCAATGTCCTTTTAGCAACATCTGCTCTACAATTGCGTGTATACCCCGAGAATTCGTTAAGGTACATAATTGGGTCACTACCGCACTGGACATCGCTGCGCTCGCCTATACTCTCACGGCGCAAGAATCCTATACACACCTATTTCAAGTGTTTCACCTATGTCAGACAAGTTTGAGTCGTAGTGGCTCACTGTTTCAGGTGTATCAGGTGTGTCAGGTGTATCAGGTATGTCAGGCAAGTTTGAGTCGAAGTGGCTCACTGTTTCAAGTGTATCAGGTGTATCAGGTGTATCAGGTGTGTCAGACAAACTTTGAGTCGTAGTGGCTCACTGTTTCAAGTGTTTCACTGTCCAGCCAGATTGTCGTTTATTCTAATTCATGGCGTATTTCTCCCAGATAACTTGTCCGTATCGGCTTGAGAGGCGCTTTCAACCAATTGGTCTCTCGCATAAACTGGCGAGGCATCTTATCTCATCTATTCAACGCTCTTCAGAAGCGATGAAACGACCAGTTTTTCTCGTATAAATTGGCGTGCGCCGCCTGGAATCCGCTCCTAGAGAAGCATCCTTTTCTCTCGCATAAATTGGCGCAAAGCTGAAAAGAGGGGCGACTTACAAGCAAAGCAAGCCTCCGAGGCTTCGTGCCAAAGCTACGCCAGTTTATCGAGAAAACTGATCCTTTGAATGCGCTTGGCTGCGTGGCAAGTTGTCTGAGAAACCTGCGCAGCATTCCTGATACAGGACATTTCTTCCGCTGCAACTGGTTTCTCAGCGTTGATCTGGTGAAAAGCCGGTCGGTTGGGAAGTTTCTGGTGTAATCCCACGCTCGGCGAGCTGTCTGTGCAGATAGGCCAGTTTCTCCGGGTTCACCAGAGCATAGATCTCCTGAATGCCTCCAGCGCTCAGGGTCAGACTGAGGACCCCGGCCAGCTGGCCCTCTTCCCAGAACAAGAGGGCCGGGCTGCCATTGATCTCGGCCAGCGTAAAGATGCCAGGCCGCTCATTTTTGAGGGCCACGCTCAGCCAGAAACGCGCCACAGCGAGCTTACCGTAGAGAGGCTTGAGATTCGCCCGCGCTTTGCCGCCGCCATCCGCCCAGGAGACGACATCCTGCGCCAGCAGGCTGGTCAGAGCCGCCATATTCCCGGCCTGAGTGGCGGAAAGAAAACTGAACAGCAGCTGGCGCAGGCGCTGCTGCTCCGGCTCGAACCGCGCGCGCTGCTCCTGCAGCGCCTGCCTGGCCCGATGATAGATCTGACGGCAATTGGCAGTGCTTTTCGAGAGCATCATCCCGATTTCGCTAAACGGGTAATCAAATACTTCATGCAGGAGAAAAACGGCGCGCTCAGGCGGGCTGAGCGTCTCAAGCAGGCGTAAAAAAGCCAGCGAAAGCGACTCTTGTTGCTCAAGGTCTGCCAGAGGAAACTCACCGTCATCCGAGATGAGGATCGGCTCGGGCAGCCAGGTTCCCATATACTGTTCGCGGGTGACACGGGCCGATTTCAGATAATCCAGCGCCAGGCGAGTAATAATCGTGGTCAGATAGGCTTTCAGCGAGATAATCTCTTCGCTGATCCTCGCCTGGTAGCGCAGATAAGTCTCCTGCACCAGGTCCTCGGCGTCACTGGCGCTGCCGGTCATCCGATAGGCAATGGAAAAGAGCAGCACGCGATAGTGTTCGAACGCTTCTGCCTGGCTATCCTTTCGCATGGATACGTCCATCGCTTACCTTTCTCCTTCTTCCTTCTTCATTATAGGCCCGGAACAGGACAGAAAACAACCAGAGAGGAGTGTCACATTCTGCCCATGTTCTCTCGTCTCCTGTGCGAACCTCTGAAAGAGGGGCATGCAGAATAAAGAGAAACACGAAAGGATACGAACATGCAACAGATTCTAGTAACCGGCGGCGCGGGAAAATTGGGCCGCCTGGTCGTGAAGCACTTGAGCGCGGCAGGGTATTCCGTGCGTGGGATGAGCCGGCGGGCCAGCCCTGGTGAGGATTGGCCGGGCGCGGAGTGGAAGCAGGCTGATCTGGTAACCGGAGAGGGTCTGGCTGAGGCCGTCCAGGGCATGGATGTGGTGGTCCATCTCGCCGGCAAAGGCAACTGGAAGGTCGATTTCGAAGGCACGCGCCGCCTGCTGGAGGCGGCCCAAGAGGCAGGTGTCTCGCATCTGGTCTTCATTTCGATTGTGGGCATTGAGAAGGTCCCGTATGCCCTCAGTAAAGCCAAACTTGCCAGCGAAGACCGAATTTCGCACAGCGGCATCCCCTGGTCAATTCTCAGGGCGACGCAGTTTCATTACCTGATCGATGTCGTGCTGAACTTTCTGACCAGGCTTCCCCTGGTGGCGCTTGTGCCGACGGACCTGCCGCTCCAATCCATAGCCGAGGAGGAGGTGGCCCGGCGCCTGGTGGAGATCGTCCAGGCTGGCCCATCCGGTCGCGTGCCGGATATCGGAGGCCCGCAGGTCCTCACCTCGGGAGAGCTGGCGCGGATCTGGCTCCAGCAGCGTGGAATGCACCGGGCTATTCTCCCCCTCTGGTTGCCTGGCAAAATGGCCCGCGCCATGCGCCAGGGGGGCAATACCTGCCCTCAACAGGCGACCGGCACAATAAGCTGGGAAGCCTGGCTCCAGCAGCACTATCGAGGAGAGATGAACACGGTGGACGCAAGAACACCTGTCACTCAATGAGTAGCAGTGATACATGAGAAAGGAACAAACAAATGATCAATGGTTTTCCCCTCTCCTTCTTCCTGCCGCTCGTCGTGCATATCCTGGCAGGATTGACAGCGGGTATTACCGGGGTGGTGATGTTCAGTTTGCCCAAACGTCGTGGGAGTCATCAGCGGTGGGAAACCAGCTATGTGTGGGCCTATAGCGTCGTCTTTCTCACCGTGACCCTACTGTCGGTCCAGCAGTGGAAAGCTGATGCGTACCTCTTCTTCCTGGCCGTGCTTGGCTATGGTCTGGCTCTTGGCGGCTATGCAGCACGACGCTTTGGGCAGGAAGCACGGGTTGGGGACACGCTTGCAAAGCAGTGGGTCGTCGTCCATATCGTGGGCATGATTGGCTCCTACGTTGTCCTGTGGACAGCCTTTTTTGTGGATAACGCCCACAAGATTCCAGGGTTGAATCAGCTGCCACCGCTCACGTTCTGGGTGCTTCCCAGCCTGATCGGCCTCTCATTCCTCGTCGTGTCCCTTTCCCGCCTTGCTCCCAGAAAGGGAGCAGCCAGCGAACCAGGCAAGGAAGAAGGAGTCATCCCATGGTAGCAGTGTCTTTCAATGATGAAGCTCTGGATAACCAGAGATGAATGAGAAAGGAACAAGCAAGATGTCAACGAGAAAAGAAGATGCGATGATGAAAATGAAAGGGATCGGCTATTGGGCGACCACCTCAATCGTCGCGCTTGAGCTACTGGCAGGTGGGGTGACGGACCTGGTGCATGGGAGAACGTCGCTTGTGGCCGGCCAGCCAGTCGCCGAGGTATTAGAACACCTTGGCTACCCGGCATACTTGCTCAGAATCCTCGGAGTGTGGAAGCTGCTTGGAGCCATCGCCTTGCTTGCACCGCGTTTTCCTCGGCTCAAGGAATGGGCGTATGCCGGCGAATTCTTTGCAATGACGGGCGCGGCTGCATCAGGCATGGTGCGCGGCAAAGATGATCCAGGCACTCTCATCTGGCCGCCCCTCATCCTAGCCGTTCTCACGCTCATTTCGTGGGTGCTTCGACCGCAAAGCCGTATCCTCGGCGCCCTCTTTCCCACAAGCGCGCTTGCGTAGTGCATCCGCTTCGTGCCATCAAGCAACTGACGCGGGAGAAAACCTGCTCTGGCCTGCACAGACAATCCCCAAAAAGGTGCTTGAATGGATAGATGTCTCCCGGCAGCGGAGGAGCAGGAGAGATATTCTTCTGCTGCCGGGAAACGTGAAATCGTGATCATAAACACATAAATACATCTGAGGAAACGAAGTTTTTGACATGCATGGTAAAGATTTCTCTTTTCATCAGCGAGGTTGCATAAAAAACATAACATGGCGCTTCTCTCAGATATTTTGGCGTTGGGTCAAAACAGTGCGCAAAATAGATGAGCTATGAATGTCTTGATACAAAAAAATGTTGTCACGCCAGATGATGTGAGAAAGGTAGTTGGCTCAAAGCGCAGAGCCTCGTGGCAGATTATATGATAAACCCACGCAGGATATATGATAAATGACACAGATCGTCACCGGCCCATAATTTACAGGCTGACTTCATTGGAGTTTTTGGACGTGAATTGAAAGAGCGTATCAATATTCCACTTGCTACAGCTTATGCCCCTGAAGCGCTCTGCACTACAATGGTGATCGCATTGGGATTGGCCGGCAGTGTGTTTCCGCTGAGCTGGGAAAATTGGAAGTCAACTTTCGCTACTCCGGGCTGACTCAAGAGGAGAGTTTGCCCTTGCTGTCCACTCTTGCCAGCGATCAGTTTTGCCAGGGCCGATTTGCGCGCATTGTCGAATTGGAAAACCCAGATACCCTTTGCAGCGATGAGTAAAGTGACTGTTCCCTGCGTATCTATTACCGGTGCCTTCGTTACCGTGGTTATCAGCTTACCTATTAGCTTGTAACCAGCGCCGAGGTTCTTAGCCGCTTCCATCCTGAGCAGGCTTGCGGCAAGCGATTGTGCGCCCTGCCAGTCGTAAACCTCGCCGGTACATGCGTCTGACACGGTGACAGTAACACTTGTCGCCCTATCGCCGGGGAGGTGATCGGAGGCGATATTGGATACACACTGAACCGGGCCGATAAGCCGCTCGTTGGCGAGAATCTGGGTTTTTAAGGAGGCCTGCCCACTTTGCGCGAGCGCCACCTTCACCGGCTGGACCACACTGTCAATGTCGCTCTGCTGCACGAAGGAATAGCTTTGCTCATCGCGGCCCCCGCTAAATGCGGCAGTATTTTGTACAGTAACTCCTGCAGCACAACACGAAACATCGTTGAAATCGAGGGCTTGAATATTGCCATTCTTGCCAGGAACGGCCGCATGACCTGAAACAGTGACAGAGCCTTCTGCCGGTGGCTTCGCAGCAGGGATAAGCGCGGTTGTATCACTTACTACCTGGATGCCATTGGTATCGGTAAAGACCGTACCCAAAGCAAGGGTTTGTGGGTAGGGCAAGGCATTAAAGAGAGTAAGATTACCCGTGGCCGCAGTAGCCGGGATATGCCCCACTCCGGCTGCTTTGACTGTCGCTGTTTGTGACGAGGTAGTATAGGACAGAAAGCGCGCCTGAACCTGGCGTTGAGAAGCGATGGGAGGTCCTGTTACCGCAGAAATGACGTATGTATTTTTCAAAGCCGGGCTTGCCGGAGTGATGGTTACTGTGGCTCCGAGTAGTCCCTCAGGCACAAGGCCAAGGCGAGCCGCCGTGCCAGTCCAAGCAAAGATGCCGAGGAGGAGGACAAGGGTGAGCAACACTAATGCTATAGCAATCAACAAACGTGGATTACTGCTACGAGGGAGGGTATAAGTACGTGCGCTACGAGACGGTCCCGCGGCAGCCCGTCGAGTACCCGCAGCACGAGCGGGCGTTCCAGGCAAAGGACGCGGCACTCTTGAGGGTGTTGGCCCCGTACCGGCCGGAGAAAGGGGCCTGGTTACTCGCCTGATGGGTGGAGGTTGCCACGAAACTGGTGGCAGGACATCTTCCTCCTCACTCTCCGATCGAGCATCTCGAATGGGCTGGATACCATTGTCTTGATCACCCAGATCTTCAATTTCAAATCGATTGTCACTCGACTGACCGGGTGCGGGTGTTGGTGTACCCGGTTGAGGCGCAATTTCTTCCGGCACTTCATCTATGGGAGGTGGTGTCACGGCACCAGCTTCGCTCTTTGCAGGATTAGCATCTCCATCCGATGAACTACGGGAACGCGCCGGCGGTCCATTTCTCCGTACCGGCCGGCCAGTGGGGCCGCGCGTTCTACCCAAGGGAGGAGATGTCATTGTGTTGTCAACCTTGAAGCCAGACACCTTGGCAATCGAACGGATCTGTCTATCAGAGGTGACCACCAGCACGTCTTTGCCAAGCTCTCGAACGCGCGAATGTAGCAAGCGCCAACTCAGATGGGATCTCAATTGTGTCGGCGGTTGAACAACCAGGATAATGTAGCGATTCTGAACCTGCTCCAGGCGCTCACGTAGATGTGTCAGGTCTTCTTCGGGCTGAACAATGATAATCTGCTCGTCTGCCATAATTCTCTGCCTTTCGCCGTCGTTTAGCCCTAAAATGCCCCAGCTATCTCTGTAGTTGCTCACTATCTATGTAGATCGTCACCGGCCCATAATTGAGCAATTCAACCTCCATAAACGCCCCAAAAACTCCTCCTGCCACCTTGAGGTCATAAGCAGCCAGTGCCGCTATGAAACGTTCTACCAATGGTTCAGCAACGGCAGGAGGCGCAGCATCAGTAAAACTCGGACGTCGCCCCTTGCGCACATCAGCATAAAGGGTAAATTGCGAAACAACCAGAACTTCTCCACCGCTTTCGAGCAGCGAGCGGTTCATCTTCCCTTCATCGTCCTCAAAGACGCGCAGGTGCACAATTTTCTCGGCCAGCGTCTTCACCTGTGCCTCGCCGTCTCCCTGCCCCACTCCAAGCAGCACCAGATACCCTCGCCCTATCTGGCCTACAATCTCCCCATCCACGACAACACGCGCCCTACTTACCCGCTGTAATAATGCTCTCATTATTTTTAGCCTTACATATACGCTCTTTTCGGCAGAGCGTTCCGCTGGTTGTCACCCTGAGCGCCGCGAAGGGTCTCTCTCGCTCGGCAGAGCGGTCCGCTGGGTGCTCTCAAGGGTAGGTAGGTATTTTGTGAAACGAGCAGGGAAGCCGCTTCCCACCTGCCCCCATGGGCGACGCAAGCGTCCCCACTCCACTCCGCCCCTCTCCCGCCCCTACGGATGTAACGATCTGCCCCAAAAAACCTACTGTTGAAAGTCCACCGGGTGTCACCCTTGTTGCTTCCCCGTATGTCACCCTGAGCGCAGCGAAGGGTCTCTCTCGCTCGGCAGAGAGATGCTTCGCTACGCTCAGCATGACAGGACGGCGCTCGGCAGGACAGGATGGTGCTAGCCGCACTTCTGGCGCATAACCTTCTTGTCGAGCTTGCCAACACTGGTCTTCTCCAGGTTGTCCACAAATCGCACATCTGGCACGGCCCATTTTGAGATAGCACCTCTGTCTGCCCATACTTTGACGTGGACCTGGATATGCTGCTCCGTGACCGTGCTCACGCTCTCCTCCTTCAACACGATCAAGGCCAGCGGGCGCTCCCCCCATCTCTCGTCTGGTATGCCAATGACCGCCACCTCACTTACCCCTGGGTGCTGAGAAATGAGGTCTTCGATCGCCAGAGAAGAAATCCATTCGCC
>VBHI01000347.1:16943-17934 GCA_005881495.1 Chloroflexota bacterium | reverse complement strand
TGCCTGATGATGCAGCGTTTAGTCTGGATGCAAAGACCGGCGGTGGCACCATACACAATGCATTTGGCGGCAATGAAGTAGGTAACGGGCCACACGCGCCACTCAAACTCAGAACCGGCGGCGGCGGAATTCACATCTATCGATTGCAGTAGCCTCAAAGCGAATCGTAATCAAACATAGAGTGGTATGAGTAGTATCGGAACCAAAACGTACGGCAAGAACTACATGTGTCCAGCTAGAGCGGCACGAAGAATGATTACAGGTATAAACTGCTGGCTCCTGTCATACTGAGCACATTCGCTCCGCTCAGTGTCAACTCCGCGAAGCATCTCGTGCGCCACGCGAGAGAGACCCTTCGCTGCGCTCAGGGTGACAACCAGAGGTATAACCGAAAAAGAAGCAGGGAAAGACGCTCCTACGGCTTGCCTGGCAACGCCCCCATCTTGAAACCAGCGGGTACACGCATATCCCACATCTCACCTGCAACATGCGAGGATGGCATCATATCCAGCGAATCATATACAGGCTCACCTGTACCAGGTCCAACTGCACCGCGCAAAACATTGACAGGTTCATACTGCATATTCAGCAGCAAAACCATCCCATTGCTACAGCGAATACGATAGACAGCCTGTCCGCGAAACATATCCTTATCTAAAAAGGTAGCCCGGCTCGCCTTCATATCGCTGCGAATTGCAGCCAGGTTAAACATGGATTCATCATTGCTCCACTCATTGGCACCCCATTGAGCAACGTGATGCATCATATCCATCCCGAGCAAGCTATGACCATCGCCAACCACGACAACATCCATACTCCCCGGCATCATAGTTTCCACGTGTACACGATCAGTACCAGGATCGTAATACGTATCGACGCGATAGGGCACCCCATGGGCATCAATCCTCGTCTCGCTATGGTAAATCACATAGCCATTCCACGACAGAGTAGTTGGCAGCGTAAACACCTGGGGCGTCAAACCAGGCACTCC
>VBHI01000347.1:0-16936 GCA_005881495.1 Chloroflexota bacterium | reverse complement strand
CCCCAACGTAGGCCAACACGCCTACGTCCCGTAGGGGCGGGGGTGGTGTGGATGCGGGGTGGGGACCCTTGGGTCGCCCGGCGTCCTGTTTCCCTGTCGCTTCGCTCCTGCCCCCCATGGGCGACGCAAGCGTCCCCACTCCACTGCGCCCCTCTCCCGCCCCTACGAATGTGGCGATCCGCCCCTACGAATGTGACGATCCGCCCCAAAAAACCTCCTGTTGAGAGTCCCGTAGGGGCGGGGGTGGTGTGGATGCGGGGTGGGGACGCTTGCGTCGCCCTCGTAACTGTGGGGACGCTTGCGTCGCCTCCCCTCAAAGATGCAACATATCCTCGCCCTTTACCACGCGCCGCTACAGCCTCCCTCACAGCCTCATCCACACGAGCAGATGGCATTGAAGCAGGAAGGCCGCCTATAATGTCCGTCGTACTCTGTATCAAACGCTCTACAGCAGTACACCCGGCACAGGTTCGCACATGCTCACGAATGATCTCTCCCTGCTCAGCCGGAAGATCATTCAACACACCAAGATATAATTGTACAGCGGCGCAGACCTGGGGGCCAGATTCTCCCATCCGTGGCATAGCTGGCATAGCTGGCAAACTGTCATCTTCTGGCATTGGGAGGGGATCGGTATAGGTGTTGCTCATCGCCTGTTCTCCTGTTTTTCAACACCTTCTCTTATGAGACGCTGGTACTGCTCCGCGAACATTCTCTTGGCGCGCGAAATGCGAGTGGCCGCTGCGTTCGGCGAAATACCAACAATCGTGGCAATTTCCTGGTAAGGTATCCCCTGCGCGACACTCAACACCAGCGCAACTGCGTACTCCTCCGGCATCTTCGCCAGGGTATGTCGAATGAGTTCTCTCTCAGCAATCTCAGGAATGCCCCCGCTATCGTGCAATTGAAAGGAACTATCATCACTCGCGCCAACCTCAAAGCGCTCATCACCAAGCCTATGATAATTCAGTGGCCACCAGGCAATACGTTTGCGCCGCCGCAGCATATCGACACACAAATTTGTAGCTATACGATACAGCCATGCTGAGAGACGATTGCGCTCATACAGGCCATCCCAGGCGATGCATGCGCGCACAAATACCTCCTGTGTCACATCGTCCGCGTCTTCCTGATTACCAAGCAGGCGATAAATATAGGAGTGAATCGGACCTCGGAACTGCTCATAGAGCATACTCAAAGCGCCTGCATCATCCTGAAAGGATGGCATCACGACACCCTGTTTATCCGCATCCGAAGGTTTTTCCGCTGTCATACCGGCATGTACTTTCTTCTCGCCTGCTTGAAACTCCTCACGAGTCCCCCTTAGCCGTACTGGTAGTATACCAGGAATGACCACTGAAAAGAAGAACATGCCAACTCCCTGCTAGTTTGGTTTACGAAGTGCCTAAGTTATAACACGTAGGAGCTGCTGGCATTTTACACAACAAACCTGTACAAAACCTTCTGCCCTTTGTCCTCTCCGAAGTGATAATGGGAAGATGATCCTTAGCTTACCACCTTAAAAACATCCTTACTCCTAATATTGCTGCCAGACCCAGGGAAAGCAATGCCAGGATTCGATCGTGATCGTAAATGAAGAAGGCTGCAACCCCTAGACATGCCACAAACATCAAAGCTAAAGCAATGGGGAATGCGTTGCCAGAACTTTCACGTCTTCGAAAGGCAGTTGCCCCGATGCCGATATCTCCACCAAGATTAATCACGAACTGCCCTGCCTCTAGCTTGGTGAGGATTCGCTCTATCGAGCGCGGCAATCTCAAAAGCGTGTTAATTGCCTGTAACAACTGGGTTAGTAGCTGCTGAGTTGACTGTTTAATATTCTCCATATTAAGCCCCAGGAATTTGCGGGCGTAGGGTTTAGCGCATTCAATGAAGTCAAAATTGGGCGCAAGTCCTGTCGAAACGCCCACCAGGGTGCTTATAGCCCGGCCTGTGAATGTAAACTGTGCAGGAATCTGGAATGGTTGACCATACAAAAGTTTCCCTATATCATCGGCCACTTCGGGGATATCCAAATCACGGGCCTCACCTAGCGTCATGCCGTAAAACTGCTCGAGCAAGATTTCCAGGCCACGCTCAATAGCACTAATATTTGCTCCTTCGCCGATAAAACCTAAACGAGACAATGCCTGTACCATCGTCTCCGAATCGCGTGTCACAAAACTCAGAAACAGTTCTTTCATCGATTGTTTCATGCTGCTTGTGATAGAGCCAACCATACCAAAATCGACAAATTCGATGATCGGACCATTGTCCGGCGTTCCTGGTTTAACAAAGATGTTTCCTGGATGTGGATCTGCGTGGAAGAAGCCCTCTTCAAAGAACTGGCGAAAGTAAGCTTGAACAGTGCGATTTGCTACTTCAAGGCGGTCAATTCCTACGGCCTCAAGCCCAGCATAGTCGTTAATTTTGATGCCATTGATCCACTCTAGTACCAGTAGACGCCGCGTTGTATATTCTTCATAAACTGCCGGAATGTAGATGGTTGGATCATCTTTGAACATCTCTTTGAAGCGTTTGCAGTTAGCTGCTTCAGTAATGAAGTCGATCTCTTCATACACGGTGCGTTTAAATTCACGATAAACGCCTGGCAGATCAATGAAGTTACCTGTATTAACAAAGCGCATAATCACCCAGATCACGAACTTCAGCGAGCTGAGATCCATACGCACAAGTTGATCGATGTTTGGCCGTTGAACTTTGACAGCTACCTCCTCTCCAGTGGAGGCGAGCACGCCCTTATGTACCTGTCCAAGCGAAGCGGCAGCAGTAGCTTTGGGTTCCAATGAACTGAAAATTAGCTCGACCGGCTTCCCTAGTTCCGCTTCGATGACGAATACTACATGACTGAATGGCTCTGCAGGTACCTCATCCTGGAGAGAGGCGAGTACTGCCAGTGCCTCCTCTGGTAAAAGGTCGGCACGTGAACTGAGGAACTGCCCAAGCTTAATCAACAAACCACCAAGCTTGAGCGCTGTTTGACGAAAAGCAACCAGTACTTCGATCAATACTTCGATGTTTGGCTGGACGTCGTAATTGCCTTTCTGATGTGCACGCATGACACGGCGGCGTTCACGGTAGACAACCCAGATCGTCCAGAGCAATAAGCGCGAAACACGCAGAGAACGCACAACTTGTGAGAATCTATTTATTTTCGGCGTTTTTCTACTCACTAAAAAAATCCTTCCATTTCATTTTTAACTAGCATAGCATGTACGCAAACAATTGGATAGAGGTTGGTAAAGAAGACCCAGGGCGATTCGATAGCCACATAATTCTGCAAACATAAGATACCGCACAAACATCACAACTCATTCACCTGAAATCACAATAGCTTCACAAAAAGATCACATTATACTTTTAAGGGCCGCAGGACGTCGATGTATTCTCTTTTCTCTCCTAAAAGCATTGACACAAAGCACGCGCGGGAATAATATTAACACTGTGTCTAAAAAGCGTAAACGCCATTGAGAGACACCCTATGCGAAACGCCACCGTGTATAGTAGGGGCAGCCCCTACTTGTCACCTTGAGTGCAGCGAAGGGTCTGGCTCGCTGGGCGTCGAGATGCTTCGCTGCGCTCAGCATGACAGGGTGGGTTCCCTTGTCACCCTGAGCCACACTTGCTCTGAGCGAAGCGAAGAGGCAGCGAAGGGGCGGTCTGGCTGGGCCGGTCGCCCTAAGGATCAAATGGTATGTCACACAAACAAACGGATAACTCTGCTGACTCTGATAACAGTCATTCCGAAGAAATAGAACGACTGCTGACAGAGGGAGTGAGTCTCGACCAGCCAGCAGTTTCACCTGCTTCGCCACCCGCAGAGGCTTCCTACCCAGCCAATCAAACGGGCGGCGATCTACAGGGCGCGATAGGCTTATACGCGGAGGCCGCACAGGACATGGCGACCGCGGCATTGGAACTCAGCCTGGGAAGACATTTTGCCTGCGCAGACTATTGCAATCAGGCAGCAGAGAAGGCCGCACAATCTGTCAGTCTACTCCGTTTTGGCCGCAGGTCCATGTACGATCATGATCTGCGCACACTTGGCGCAACGGTGGGTGCACCAGAGGATATTCAGAACGAGATGGCCATATTATCGCCGTTTCACCCTGAAGCCTTTTATGTCAATACACCACCAGAAGAGGCCGATGAAGTGATCAATGCAGATCAGGCCGATAGTTATGTAAAAAGTGCTCGTCAAGTATTACGTTGGGCTAGAAGCATTGTCCTAAGCCCATAATTATGTAGCAGCATGTTTGGGAGGATATTTTGACACAACAGATTACACACACAGCTTTGGAAGACGCGGTCAAACAGTCACCGCGCAAATGGATCTATCTCTTTAGTGAAGGCAACGCTACCATGCGCGAGCTGCTTGGCGGCAAAGGCGCGGGCGTGGCCGAAATGACCAACGCGGGACTACCAGTCCCTGCTGGCTTTACCATTACCACTGAAGCTTGTAACGCCTACTATGATTCCGGTAAGCATTTCCCACAGGGGATGTGGGAGCAGGTGCTGGCTGCATTGAAGATCGTTGAGCAACAGACGGGCAAAGGCTTCGGCAACAAAGAGAATCCCCTGCTCGTCTCCGTGCGCTCAGGCGCCAAATTCTCTATGCCCGGTATGATGGATACCGTGCTCAACCTCGGCATCAACGATGAGACCGTCCAGGGCCTGGTAAAACTGACCGGGGACGAGCGTTTCGCCTACGACGCCTATCGTCGCTTCATCCAGATGTTCAGCAAAATCGTCCTGAACACCGACCCCAGCGACTTTGAACGTATCCTGGATCAATACAAAGAGCGCGCCGGCGTCAAAACCGATCCCGAAATTCCCGCCGCCGAACTCAAAAATCTGGTCGTCGAGTTCAAACAGGTGGCCGAACGCCAGTCCGGCGAGCCCTTCCCCACCGATGTCTACCAGCAGTTGCAAAAAGCCATCGAGGCTGTCTTCTCATCGTGGAATAACAAGCGTGCCTTCGACTACCGCAATTTCAATAAGATCCCGCACAACCTCGGTACCGCCGTCAACGTTCAGAGCATGGTCTTCGGCAACATGGGCAGCGATAGCGGCACCGGCGTCGCCTTCACCCGCGATCCCGGCACAGGTGAGAAGCAACTCTACGGTGAATACCTGCTCAATGCCCAGGGTGAGGACGTCGTAGCCGGCATTCGCACGCCCTCGAAAATCAGCCGCCTGCACGAAGACCTCCCCGAGGTCTACAAACAGTTCCAGGAGATCGCTCACCGCCTGGAGCAGCACTACCACGACATGCAAGACCTGGAATTTACGGTGGAAAAGGGCCACCTTTACATGCTCCAGACCCGCTCGGGTAAGCGCAGCGCCCAGGCCGGTGTGAAAATCCTGGTTGATATGGTCGAAGAAGGCGTGATTACCGCACAGGAGGCCGTCAAACGCGCCGACACCACCCAGGTCTATCAATTGCTGCTGCCACGCTTTGACGAAAACGAGAAGAGGAAAGCTGCAGAGGAGGGACGTCTGCTGGCGAAGGGCTTGAACGCCTCACCTGGAGCAGCCAGCGGTAAGGCTGTCTTCGACGCGGACCGCGCTGAAGCAATGGGAAAAGCCAAAGTGCCCGTCGTGCTGGTCCGCCCGGAGACAAGTCCCGATGATGTCCACGGCATGCTGGTTGCCAAAGGTATTCTCACGGCCCGTGGCGGCGCCACCAGTCACGCTGCAGTGGTTGCGCGCGGACTCGGCCTGCCCTGCGTTGCAGGCTGCGAGGGTATCCGCGTCAACGAAGCGGAGCATCTCTTCCACGTCGTTGGCTCCGATTTCGTCCTGCGTGAAGGCGACGACATTTCTATCGATGGTGCCACCGGCGAAGTCTTCGCGGGCATCATCAAGACCGTCGAAGCCGACTACGCCAAAGAGACCGATCTGCAAAAACTGCTCGGATGGGCCGACCAGTACCGCCGCCTCGGTGTCTGGTCCAACGCCGACTATCCCCGCGATGCCAGGCGCGCGGTCACCTTTGGGGCACAGGGCATCGGCCTCTGCCGCACCGAGCATATGTTTATGGAGCAGGAACGCCTGCCCATCGTGCAAAAGATGATCCTCGCCGAGAGCAAAGAAGAGCGACAGGAAGCCCTTGATCAGCTGCTCCCCTTCCAGCGCAGCGACTTCAAAGGCATCTTCGAGGCCATGGTCGATCCCAAAACGGGTGAGGGCTACCCCGTGGTCATCCGTCTCATCGACCCACCTCTGCACGAGTTCCTCCCCTCGTACGAAGAACTGCTGGTCGATGTAACCCGCCTGGAGACCAGTGGAGAAAATCCCAAGGAACTCGAAGAGAAACGCAAGATGCTCGAAGAAGTCGCCTCCATGCGCGAAATGAACCCCATGCTCGGCCTGCGTGGCTGCCGCCTGGGACTGCTCTTCCCCGAGATCAACATCATGCAAACGCGCGCGATCCTCGAAGCCGCCCTCGAGGTGGCCAGAGAGGGCAAGACAATCCATCCCAAGATCATGATTCCCCTGGTTGGACATGTCAACGAGTTGAAAGAGGTTCGCCGCCAGCTAGAGGCAGAAGCCAAAAAAATTGCTGGCGAGGCCGGCGAGGGCGTCGCCTACAAATTCGGCACTATGATCGAACTGCCCCGCGCAGCTCTGACCGCCGGGCCGATCGCCGAGGTGGCCGAGTTCTTCAGCTTCGGCACCAACGACCTGACGCAAACCACCTTTGGCTTCAGCCGCGACGACGCCGAGGGCAAGTTCCTGCTCAAATACGTCGATGGTCTTGAGGAGCCAGGCGCAGATGGGAAAGTCAAGATACTTCCCGTCAACCCCTTCCAGACGATCGACCGCGACGGCGTCGGGCAACTCGTCCACATGGCGGTAGTGAACGGCCGGAAAGCCAACCCCACCCTGGAAGTGGGCGTCTGCGGTGAGCACGGTGGCGACCCCGACAGCATCGAGTTCTTCCACATGGTCGGCCTCGATTATGTCAGCTGCTCGCCCTATCGCGTCCCCGTTGCCAGGCTGGCCGCCGCCCAGGCAGCGTTGACTATTGGCGAACGCGACAAGTAACTATATAAAGAGAAGCTGATGTGTTTGCAGTTCCGCTGCAAACACATCAGCTTTTTGTAATTTAACTTGATACATGGCTCTGACGCAGGTTCGCTGATTCTCGCTCATGATGAGCTTACGTGAAAAAGGCGTCTTCGCTTCTGGAGTCGATCGGCGCATTCTTAACCGAAGAGATGGTGTCCTGTTCACCCCATGACGGTGAACCGTGCTCGACGCGCTTGAGAGTCGAGGGCATGACGACCGATGATGACCTCATAGGCAATCGGCTCGACGCTCCATCCCCCTGTGCCATCATAATAGGCCAGATCGGAGACGGGGACCGCAAGGCTGACCGTCCGCGTTTCACCTGGCGGCAGTGCGACGCGGGCGAACGCCTTCAACTCCTTGGGCGCACGCTCCACCTTCGAGCCGTGCGCCGCGATGTACAGCTGCACCACCTCCTCGCCGGCCACATTGCCGGTGTTGGTGACGTCGATCCTCGCTTCCAGGGTATCATCCGCCCCCAGGCGATCCTGGGCCAGCTGCAGGTTGCCGTAGGCGTAGGTGGTGTAGCTCAGGCCGAAGCCGAATGGGAAGGCCGGCGCAGCGCCATCTCGCTCCAGCTTGCGGTAGCCGTGCCACAGGTCATAGGTGATCGCTGTGGCATTTTTATCGAAAAACGGGAGATCCTCGGCGCGCTGTGGGAAGGTGCAGGGGAGTTTCCCACTTGGATTGACCCGCCCAAGCAGTACATCGGCGAACGCGGTGCCGCCCTCCATGCCCGGGTACCAGAGCATCAGGATGGCTGGCACCTGCACGCGCCAAACCTCGGTGATGACTGCACTGCCGGCCATCATCGCGACAATGGTGCGCGCGTTCGCCGCCGCGACGGCCTGAATCAGCGCCTCGTCGTCCGCGTGCAGTGTCAGCGAGCTGCGGTCGCCGCCGATCCCAAACCCCGCCTTCTCAGCTGATGGCGCCGCCTGCATCAGCGCCTGGGCGATCGGCGCCTCCTCCGGGGTTGGGGGTGGGAAGAGCGCGGCCAGCTGGGCCATGGTCTCGGGCGCGACGTACTCGCCCTCGTCGGCAGAGGTGTAGCCCACCACGCAGATCGCCACATCAGCACCTGTGGCCGCTGCAGCCGCCCGCGCCGAGTCGCTGCCATCGTCATACACGACTGTGGCCCCATCCCCGAGCGCATCGCGCAGCCCTTGGAGCGGAGTGATCACGTAGGCCGGGAGCGTGTTGCTGGAGCCGCGGTCGCCAGTGTTGGGCGTGTCGGCCAGCTTCCCGATCACAGCCACGCGCTGCACGTTCACGAGCGGCAAGAGGTTGCCCTCGTTTTTGAGCAGCACGATGCTCTTTTGGGCGGCCTCACGGGCGAGCTGGCGGTGCACCGCGTTGCCAACCACCTCGGGGGTGTAGTCGCTGGAATTGCGCCCCTGTGCAAAACGCACCTGCTGCCGGAGCAGTCGCAGTGCCGCGTCGTCGATCCGTGCGAGCGGCACCTCGCCGCGCTCGACCAGCCCTTTCAGATGGCGCTGGTACAGATTCTGGAACGGCATTTCGAGATCTTGCCCGGCGAGAGCGGCCTTTTTGGCATCTCGCATCCCCCAGATAAAGTCGGTGAGCACGAAGCCCTGGAAGCCCCACTGCTCCTTGAGGATATCGTGGAGCAACGTCTTGTTCTGCCCACACCATTCTCCGTTGACACTATTGTAGGCGCTCATCACCGAGGCCACGCCCGCGTCCACCGCCCGCTTGAAATGCGGCAGATAGACCTCGTACAGTGCGCGTGGGTCAATGGTCACGTCGACAGTAAAGCGGGCGTTCTCCATCGAATTGAGGGCGTAGTGCTTGGCGCAAGCCATCACATGGCCTTGCACGCCGCGGGTGAGCGCCGCAGCGAACGCACCGAGATGGTGGGTATCTTCGCCGTAGGTCTCCTGGGCACGGCCCCAGGCCGGATGGCGCACGAGGTTGATGCACACGCCGCCGAAGTGATTGCCGCCCAGCGCGCGCAGCTCACGACCTATCGCGTCGCCGATCCGCTCTTCCAGCGCCGGATCCCAGCTCGCGCCGCGCGCCATCGCCACGGGGAAGGTGGTCGCGCCAGGCATAACGATACCACGCGGGCCGTCGGAGAAGCGCACGCCGGGGATGCCGAGGCGCGGCACAGCGCCAGCCACCCAGGGGTGCTTATTGTAGCCCCCAGTAAACATATCGGCGAGGCCGGACCAGAAGGGCGGATCGCCGTCCATCAACCCGATCTTCTCGTCGAGCGTGAGCTGGTCGAGCAGAGCCTGTGCCCTCTCCTCGATTTGTGCATCGGTGAGCGATTCCGTCGTCGCAAGGGCACCGAAGGCATCAGCGGCACCAAAGGGTCTTGTCGTCATCGTGTCTCCTCTTCATGGTTGGGCCGATCTTCGGCCTGCTTGTCTGTCTGTTCTGTTACGTGCTTCGTCCCTGTTTCCAGGGGAAACGGACGGGGTGAGAAGGGCTGGGGACAGGTGTCCCCAGATCACTCCCAGAAGGGAGTGTGTTGCCATCTCCCTATTATCTCACACCGAAAATGATCTCAATGGTCAATTGGTCGAGGCGATCGTAGCACTCTCACGGACCCACCTCTCGATCAGGTCGGCAATGATCGTGGCGCCATGACGATTGAAATGAACAGTGTCCCCCGTTGTTGTCCCAAAGTCCATCGATGAAGCAAGCATTGATTTTACCAATACCTACGCCCTCTTTCACTGCGATCTGCAAGACATAGGCAGGGAGATTAAGCGGCGGATGCGGCGGGAAATTGGCGAAAGAACTTTCACGGCTGTTACTCAAGCTCACTGAGAAAATGGGGAGACGACTGAGAAAGGCAGGCTCTACCGCGCAGGGCCTCGTGGCAAGTTATTTGGTAAACAGTAATTTTTAACCGATAAATGACACTTTTCTCTGATTCTCCTGGTGCTGTTGGCGCGTCAACTCACCATATCTTCGGTGGCGTAGACCGTACCACCTGGTGAGACATAGACACCCACTCCGACACTGTGGAGCGTTTGTGAGGTGAGGTGAATACGATGCCAGCTACTTGGGCTATCTGGCTCGTTCACCATGCCTTCTTGAATCGACCCGATACCCGCTTCTTCGCTCGCGAGTGTCCCAGTACTTCCTGTGGAGGAGATAGCCTCGCTACAATCGTTGTTGTTAGGGAATTCGTACGTGATACGCATGCATCCAAATGCGCTATCCCCATCCGGGCAGGAGTGACTGAACCCACAATGGGCCATATTCCAGCTATGGAGGCGAGCGCCATTCGCCAGTGTAGCGTTCCAGCTATAGAGATACAGACCACGGACCGCGCGGTCGTGGTTGATCTGGTTAAATAAGTACCGCTCGATGGCCGTCGAATCGGTCGTAATCGGTGGTGGACCCCAGGGAGCCAGCAATGGAACCGAGCCTGTGTTGTGCGTGCTATGATCGCCTGTGCAGCAATATCCCCACCAGCCATGTGACGTCCATTGTTGTGTCACCACAGTGGACACCACATTTTTGGACACCACACGACTTGCTCCTACGAGAGATCGTTCTCCGTGGGCTGGTACAAAGAGTACAAGGCCCGCACCCCGGTCCATTGAGGCTGCGCTCGCAGCCCAGGCTACGAACGACGACATAGTACCGCCAGCTACCACACATAACGCTAACGCGGCTAACCAACGAATAGCTGTTTTTCGGAACACTGGTAGTCCTTTCTAATACGTCCACGCTGTTGCTTCTCTCGTTGTAGTATAGGATACCGCTATTACGGTATAGCGCTTGTTATGATACAGGATGAAACGTGCTGACAAGCGCAAAGAGGGGGGTTCTAAGGTTCAGTCTTTTCTTATCTATTGGTACTTCTGGGCCAGGGGTATGAGGAGCTTTCTTAACCAGGAAAATGGGCCTCAAGTGAGGTATACTGTCATGGGTATTAAAGAAAGATAGCTCAAAGGAGCCGAATGATGACACAAGCCGAATTTCCCACGGAAGGGGTTGTCCTCACCCACCTGCTGGTGGTTAGCGACATGGACCGCTCGCGGCAGTTCTATCGAGATGTGTTGGGAGCCACGGTCTACCGCGAGTATGGTGGCACCTCGTGCGTCCTCACTTTTCAGGGGAGCTGGCTGCTCCTGGTGACCGGCGGTGGGCCTACCAAAGACAAGCCCACGGTCACCTTTGCGCCACCGCAGGACCCTGATACTGTCAGCCACGAGTTGACACTTCGGGTGCCGGACTGCCGTGCTGCCTATGAGACGCTCAAAGCGCGAGGGGCCGTCTTCTTGACGCCGCCAGTCGACTGGGGTGGAGAGATCCGCTGCTTCTTCCGCGATCCAGACGGCAACCTCCTGGAGATCAGCCAGGTTACATAATCGCTTCTTCATAACTCATGCTTAAATGACTTTCCCCTGAAATTAGGGGTGGGGCCAAATCAATTTCATGCGCGGTGGTGCGCCTGCGGCGCATGGCTCATTGTTGGCGAATGAAAGTGCGAGTCGAATCGGCCCCGTCACCGGGCGACCACATGCCCCGGGGCAGGGCGAGCACAAGGCATCGCCCCTACTATGGACGAGTAGAACCAAATGTCGGAGTATATTTGACAATTGGCGCATTTGTGCTTAAAATGCGCCAGTTATATGTAAATTCATCCATGTAACATGGTGTGTTGGGGGAGGTCCTTTATGGTGTCGGGGTTTACGTGGCAGAGTTATTCACCAGAAAAGCTGTTAATTGAGCGATTTCATATTTCCACAGGATTTCACGCGGGCCAGCGCGATATCATTGAGCAACTTGTACAGGGCAAGCGTATCCTGGCTATTCAACGTACAGGATGGGGTAAGTCGCTCTGTTACCAGATAGCAAGCCTTTATTATCCTCATCTCACTATTGTCTTTTCCCCTCTCAAGGCGCTGATGAGGGATCAATGTCAGAGATGTAACGATGCTTATGCCATACCATCAGCTATTGTGAGTTCGGATTTTAGTGAAGAAGACAATCAACTGACGCTTGCTCGCGCAAGAGCAGGTGAACTCAAAATTCTCTTTATTGCCCCTGAGCGACTCGACAATGTGGATTGGCAAACGAACGTCATTCATATGCGTATCAGTATGATCGTGATTGACGAGGCGCATTGTATTTCTACATGGGGGCATGATTTTCGTCCTCATTACCGGCGCATCGTCCGATTATTGAGCGCTCTTCCTAAAAATGTTCCTGTACTTGCGCTAACTGCTACCGCTAATAAGCGTGTTGAGCAAGATGTGTTGCAACAAATTGGAGATGAGACGCAGGTTATACGGGGTACGATGCAAAGACCAAACCTATCCTTGAATGTTGAAACCTTGATAGGCGACCAGGAGAAACTGAGTTACCTGGCTGAGATTTTGCGCTACTACCCTGGGACCGGGATAATCTACACTGCTACAAAATATGATGCAGAAAAGGTGGCAACGTTTTTAATTCGGCGAGGAATCAATGCTGATTACTATCATGCAGGTCGTGAAGATAGCGTACGGCAAGATATTGAACAGAAATTGATGAGCAATCAATATAAAGTAGTATGTTCGACCAACGCCCTGGGCATGGGTATCGACAAGCCAGATCTACGTTTTGTTATTCACTATAATATTCCCGCATCTCCCATCCATTACTACCAGGAGATTGGAAGAGCCGGGCGTGATGGGAAGGTAGCCTGGTGTATCCTGCTTTATGATCCAGCCGATTTGACGATCCAAGAATACTTTATTCGTAACGCAAGGCCCGAAGGGAGGCATTATGCTCCGGTTTTGTCGCAGATACGCTGCAGCCCGCAAGGTCTGCGAGAGATTGACATGTTAGTGTCGACAGGTTTGCCACGTTCGCTAATGCGTACCATTCTAGCCGACCTTGAGGAGCAACGGCTGATTGAACGTAATTCCCACAGTCGAATTTACTCTTACGTAGATCGTTTGGGCCAAATGGATTTTTCAGCCTATGATGCGGTGCTACAGCAAAAGCAGCAAGAGTTGAGCAACATACAAAACTATGTTCAGTGTAAGAATTGTTACATGGAATATCTGACCACCTATCTTGGCGATGAGCCTGGATACAGCTGTAGAAAATGTGGAGTATGCCAAGAATCGAACTTTCCGCCTGTGAGACCTTCGAGAAGAATTCAAGGAGCGGCGGCGTTTTTTCTTGAAGAAGATTTTATGCCACGCATCGAAAAGCGTGGGACAGAACGACACCCCATCCACGAAGCAGGCTGGTCGCTTTCTTACCATGGGAAGAGCAATACAGGTCGACTGGTGCGGGCAAGTAAATATGAAGATGCAGGCCCCTTTGCCTTAAGCCTTGTTAACCGTGCTGTTCAATTGGTACGTACCCGCTATCCAATACATACTATCGATGGTATAGTAAGCGTGCCACCGACGAAAAGTGGGCCATTAGTGGAAGCTTTTGCGCGGCAAATTGCCAGCCAGTTGAATATCGAGTATCTACCTGTCGTGATAAAAGAGCGTCTCACAGAGGAACAAAAGAATCTTAAGAACCAGACCCAAAAATCCCTAAACGTTAAAGGGGCTTTTTCGATACAATCGCCCGAGTATGTCAGCGGGCGAACGCTATTGCTCATCGACGACATTTACGATTCAGGTTATATGCTGCGCGAGGTGGGGCATACATTGATGCAGGCAGGAGCGAAACTGGTCTATCCGCTAACGATTACCCGTACTGCCCATTCAGATGACCAGTGAGGGAATAAGATGAACAAAGACTTACAAGAGCAAGCTTGCTGGCTCCTATTGACATTTGAGAGCGGGTTATCTACGCGTATTGTTAACGATATACTTGTAACCTGGTGTAAACAACTTGGACGAACATTAGAGGAGTTTTTTGCAGCCAGTTCACAAGAGTGGATTACGACATGTCATCTCAAAACAGAGTTTATTCAGAAGCTAGAACAGGCGAAAGAGAAACTGGTGGGACAGGCTTTTCTGGTGGAGCAGCTTCATAATGAGCATATTTACTTGCTAACGGTGCTTGATGAAGACTATCCCAGGCTCCTTAAATCGGCGCTCAACCGCAATCAGATACCACCCGTGCTTTGTTACGCTGGTGACTTGCAGATTCTGAAACGCCAAACTATCGGCATTATTGGTTCACGCAATGCCGGAGAAACGAGTCTGACATTTACCCATGAAGTAGCAAGATACCTGGCAGAAAACGGAGCAAACGTTATTAGCGGGAACGCTCGCGGTGTTGATCGGGCGGCCTATGAAGGCGCGAGTAGTGTGCCAAACGGACACACCACGGTTGTCCTTCCACATGGGATTCGCAAGCTCAGCGGGGTGCAAATGCGGAACCTCGTTCCCAAAATTGAAATAGGCAACGTGCTCTTGCTGAGCCAGTTCCACCCTGATGCTCAATGGGTAGTGAGTCGTGCAATGGAACGAAACAAGGTGGTTACAGGATTGTCCCAGGTGGTGATTGTCGCAGAGTCAGATACGAAAGGTGGCACCTGGGAAGGCGCAAACGGTGCATTGAAGCAGGGGCGATCACTCTACGTACGCCAAACACTTTCTTCACCAATGCTTGGTGGAAATGAGGCGCTTATTAAACTAGGAGGGCTAGCCTTTCCGTGGCCAGCAGAGAATATGGCCGAGGTATGCTCGTCTCTCCTCTTTGAGAGTGCCGTATTACAACAGAAACAAAGTGAAAAGCCCGAGCGTTCAGAACAACCTATGCTCTTTGCTACGCATGACGAGTAGATAACATGCCAGTAACTACTATTGACCTGAGGGGACGCGACCTTATCATTACACCACCTGCTGAAATGTTGGAACTACCAACAACTGAGCTGATCGATAAGCTTTTCGGCACAAACCTGCCCAAAGAGGTACGGGCCAAGATGGGGCGTGATAAACGCTATCATTTTTTACGGACACAGCCAATTCATTTCAGCATCGTGAAACAGGCATTGCGCCAACAGCAAACAGCATTTACGGTCGCTTTTGATGAGAAACCCGCGCTACCCTTCTCTACATCGCTCAATATGGAGCCGAGACCGTACCAGGAGGAGGCACTGACAGCCTGGCTCGCAGAAGGCAGCGCGGGTGTTGTTGTGCTTCCTACGGGTGCGGGTAAAACGTTCGTGGCGGCGATGGCTATTGCTGAGGCCGGTCTGTGGACACTGGCGGTGGTACCGACGATTGATCTCTTGCAACAATGGCGGGCGGCACTTGCCTCTGCGCTCTCGCTCAACACAGACGATATCGGCATCTTTGGCGGTGGAGAGAGGAAGCTCAAGCCGATTACCATCATTACCTACGATTCCGCTGCGCTGTATCCTCGTGAACTGCGCCGCTTTGGCCTGCTCATCTTCGATGAATGCCATCACTTACCAGCGCCAACCTATCGCCTCATCGCCGAGAGCGCCTTTACACCACTCCGCCTGGGCCTGAGCGCCACTCCAGAGCGCAGCGATATGGCGCATGTCGACCTGGATGCTCTCATAGGGCCAGAAGTGTACCGGCGTTCGCCCACGGAATTGACGCAGGGACATTATCTTGCGCACTATCAAGAAAAGCTTATCGATATTGCTTTGTCGGGCGAAGATGAAGTACGCTATGCCGAACAGCGCCACATCTACACGTCATTTCTGCGCCGTCGCCGTATCGTGATTCGTTCGCCCGAGGATTTCCAGCAGCAGCTGATCTTTCTCAGCGCACGAGATCCCGAGGCACGCGCCGCGATGCTGGCATGGCGCGAAGCTCGCCATATCGCGCTGAATGCTCCCGCCAAATATAGCGAGATCGAGCGCCTGTTGCAGGAACATGCTGATGATATGGTTCTTCTCTTCTCTGAATACAACCCTGTTGTCGACGAAATCAGCCATCGCTTCTGCCTGCCAAGCATTACGTACAAAACTCCCGCGGAGGAACGCCGCACCATCCTTGAGCGATTTCGTGCGGGTCAGTATACTAAACTGGTAACGGGGCGGGTACTGAACGAAGGGGTCGATATACCTGATTGCCGCGTGGCGATTATCGTCAGTGGCAATAGCACAAAACGCGAGTATGTCCAGCGCCTTGGGCGTATATTACGTCCCAAGGCTGGTGAAGCTTTGTTATACGAACTGGTGACTACAGGGACCACTGAGGAGGATATGGCTAAACGCAGGAAAGAATAAAGCCTATTGGGCGACCCTTGTGGTCGCCCAATAGGCGTCAAGTTAAGGAACTCCAAATGGTATCAATGGCCGCGTCTCGCGCCGCTCCCAGGGCGGGGCAAGCCCCGCCCCTACTCTACACGGCTGGACGTTCCGTTCGTGTTATAGTAGGGGCGAACGCTATGAAGTAAGTATATGCACCGCTCTTCCCAATGCACCTTCAGCACTCTCAAGCAGGACTTCATTGAGACCAGGGTGAGCATATAGAATCTCTGAAAGATCGGTCAGCGTTGCGCCCATTTCGATGGCCAGTGTAACCTGCCCGATCAAGTCACCCGTGCGCGGACCAACTATGGTTGCGCCAAGCAAAGCACTATCATCCGCATTCGCAACCACGAGAGCAACCCCGGTATCGCTGCCAAGCGTCAAAGCACGCCCATTAGCTGCCAGGGGGAAGCGTCCTGTAACAATGTTATAGCCTTCCTGTTTTGCCTTTTCCGCCGTATAGCCAATGGTGGCTATTTCTGGCGTCGTGTGAACAACCAGTGGCGTCACCAGAGGCGCAAACTGTACCCGTTGACCTGAGAGGACTTCGGCGGCCACCTTCCCCTGTTTCATGGCTATACTGGCCAGGGCGTGCCCACCTGTACAGTCACCCACCGCATAGATATGTGATAGATTACTCTGCTGCATAGAATTTACGGCAATACC